>DAOVHN010000566.1 GCA_030671915.1 Pseudomonadota bacterium | reverse complement strand
CTCATGGCCATCGGTGCTCTAATTCATCGCTACGTCATTCTCTCCGCCGCCGTTTTGCTGTTCGCGCCGGCCCCCGCATTCGCCGACAGCGATCCGATCAAAGGCCTGCTCAAGGGGCTGACGGACGAACAGGAAAAACTCACCGCGCCCGCGACGGAAGCGCCGGCGCCAGCCCCCGGCGCCGAGGAAGGCAAGACGCTTCTCGAGGCGCAAACCCCGCCAACGGCCGCGCAGCCGGGCGGGTTCGATCTCGAGGCGCTTCAGCGGCAACTCGGCGAGAAGGACGGCATGATCTCCGGACTTCAATCCGACCTGACCGCAAAGGAAGGCCTGATCGGCTCCCTGCAGGCGCAGCTTGCCGAAAAGGACGGCCTGCTCGGCGAGAAAGACAGTCTGCTTGGCTCGCTGCAGAGCCAACTCGGAGAGAAGGACAGCCTGCTCGGTTCCCTGCAGGGCCAGCTTGGCGAGAAGGAGAACCTGCTCGGCTCCCTGCAAGGCCAGCTCAGCGAAAAGGACAGCGTCCTGGTCGGCTTGCAGTCAACTCTGGCGGACAAGGAGACCCTGCTCGACGACATCCAGGGCAAATTCGGCCCATTGCGTGACAGGCTGGATGTTCTCAAAACCCAGGTCACGGAAAAAGACGGTCTGCTGATCGCGCTCAATACGCAGCTCGCCGACAAGGACGCAACGATCGCCGCGCTGCAGGCGCAGACCGGGCAGCATGCCGCCGCCACGGGGGAACTCGAAGGAAAACTGAAGTCCGAGACCGAACGGGCGGCCGTCCTGGAAGCCGATCTTGCCGCGGCCCGGGAAGAGGCGGCCGGTCTGGAGCGGAGCTATTCCGAGCAGGCCAGCGCATTGTCATCCCTTGAACTGCAACGCCTGGTTCTCGGCGTATTACTGGCTGCGGCGCTGCTGGCTTCGGCCTTTCTATGGCGGCGAAGTCCGGCGGGCGCCTGACCGGCGTCCCTCGCGCCCCCTGCGCCGACGCAGGGGCCGAACCCGGATAACGGGGATATCCCCGCCCTACAGCCAGACGGAGCCGAACCGGTCCTCGACCATGGCCTTGTCCAGGCCCTTCTCCATCAGGAACGTGCGAAAGTCGAGATCGCCGCCCCGGAAATCGGCGAGCATGACGGAAACCAGCTTCTCGAAGGGCTCCGCCGGCAACGCCCCTTGCCCAGGCCGGCCGCAGAGGTCGGCGAAGCGGTTCGCCTGGCGCAGAAGGCCCTGGTGGTGGGCGGCGTGTTTCGCGACGTGCGGATAGCCGATCTCCCGCAGGAAGGCCTCCTCCCTCGGGAAGTGGGTTTCCAGCGCAATGACGAAGTCACCGGCGAGGCGCAGGCATTCGTCCCTGTCGCCCCTGGCCAGCGCCCTCATCGTCCCATTGGCGATGTCGAAGATATTTCGGTGGTCGTGGTCGATCTCCTCGAAACCCGTCTCGTAGGTCTCGAACCATTCGATTTCCTTCATGGCCGTCTCTCCCGCGATGCGCGATCGTCGCGGCCAGCGGCAACGTTCAGGCGCCGCCGACGGCCCCGATCGCTGGGTTGGATTTCTTTTTGCTTTTAATCAGAGGTAGACCTCGGCGGCGACCGGTCAAGCCGGGGCGATGGCAGGGAAGGTGGGAGTCGAACCCGCGAACGCCCGCCCGGCCCACAGCCAAACCAACCAGGGCGGCCGGCGGCGGGATTTTGGGTCCGCCGCCGGCCGCCTCCCTTAGCGCCCTTGTCCGGTCAGAGTTCGTAACCCGGCCCCAGCAAGGGGCACATGAAGAACACGTCCTCCTCGTCCATGACCGTGTTGGCGTTCGCATCGACCCACCAGCGCCCGCCGACGAAGTCGAGATCGCCCGGCCCGAATTCGGTCTGCAGGCCGGTCGGGCCGGTCATTTCCAGTTTCTGGAACGGCCCCACCATGGGCAGGTCGAACAGCACGACGGTATTGTAGACAAGGTCCTGGCCGGTCACATAGATCTGCGGCCCGGTCGGGCTGGGCGGCGCGCCCGGCGGCGGCGCGGCATGGCCGGGGGCCGAGAGCATGACGCCCGCCGCCAGCACCAGCGCCGGCAGGGCGGATATAAGCAGTTTCGCCTTTTTCATGGCTCGTTTCCTTTTCAGCTTCGCATGAACGGGCCTCATGACCCGCGCTGACAGGATTAGCCTGAAACTTTCACGAAACTCTCCCCGGGAGATAACAAAACCATCCCGCCGGGCCGCGAGATCGGGCGCCGGGCGCGGGCATCCGTCCGCTTGGCTCCTCGTCCTTCGTCGGGCTCAGCAACTGTGTTGTGCGGTTGTGTGTTTGTAGGGACATTGGTCTCGGATCATTGCGTTGAGCTGTACGATCATTTTCCTCAGCACGGCGGTAGTCGCGAGCTTGTGGGGTTTTCCGTTGCCGCGCAGGTGGCGATAGGCATTCTGGATGGGGT
>DAOVHN010000477.1 GCA_030671915.1 Pseudomonadota bacterium | reverse complement strand
CCACCTCGAAGAACAGGCGGATATTGTCTCCCGATTCCTTGAAATAATCGTCGGTGGAATGGGCGCGGGTTTTGGTCGAAAACACGGTCCGCGCCTCTGCCGGGTCGAATGCCTCGACCAGCGCCCCGGCCTGCGCCCGCAACGCGTCGCAGGCCGCCGGTTTCACATAGCCCCGCAGGACCAGATAGCCGTCGCGCGCAAAGGCCTCCAGCATCGCGGGCGTCAGATGGCCGTTTGCGGTGGCCGGAAAACGGACGGGATGGGTTACGTTCATGCCACCTCGCATACCGCGCCATGGTCCAGCGCGCCGAGCCCCAGATGGGCCGCGATCGTCTGGCCCATATCGGCGAAGCCCTCGCGCCGGCCCAGCGAACCCGCGCGCAGGCCCGGCCCGAAGAACAGCACCGGCACATGCTCGCGGGTATGGTCCGTTCCCCGCCAGGTCGGGTCGCAGCCATGATCGGCGGTCATCAGCACCAGGTCACCGGGATGCAGCCGGTATTCGAGGGTGGGCAGGCGCCGGTCGAATTCCTCCAGTGCGGCGGCATAACCGGCGACATTGCGGCGATGGCCGTAGAGCGTATCGAAATCGACGAAATTGACGAAAACGATGGCGCCGTCCGGGGCCTCGTCGACCTCCACCATCAGCCGATCGAACAGTTCCATGTTGCCGCCGGCCTTGACCCGCCTGGTGATTCCGCGCCCGGAGAAGATGTCCGCGACCTTGCCCACCGAAACGACCTCGCGGCCCGCCGCGATGGCACGGTCCAGCAGCGTTTCGGCGAAGGGCGGCGTGGTGTAGTCGCGGCGGTTGCCGGTGCGCGTAAAGCTGTCGGCATCCTCGCCGACGAAGGGCCGGGCGATGACCCGGCCGACATTCAGGGGATCGACCAGTTCGCGCGCGATTTCGCACAGCGCATAGAGGCGGTCGAGCCCGAAATGCTCCTCATGGGCGGCGATCTGGAAGACGGAATCGGCCGAGGTATAGCAGATCGGCTTGCCGCTGCGGATGTGCTGCTCGCCCAGTTCCTTGATGATCTCGGTGCCTGAGGCGTGGCAGTCGCCGAGGACACCCGGCAATTCGCCGCGTTCGACCAGCGCCGCGATCAGATCCGCCGGGAAACAGGGCTTCGTTCGGGGGAAATAATGCCAGTCGAACGGCACCGGCAGGCCGGTAATTTCCCAATGGCCGCTGGGCGTATCCTTGCCGCTGCTGCGCTCCACCGCATAGCCCCAGGCGCCTTCGGGCTGCGTTATCGTGTCCAGGCCGGGCGAGGGGCGGCCACGGCTCTCCAGGGCCGCCATGCCCAGTCCCAGCCGCAACAGGTTGGGGATCGCCAGCGGGCCGCAGCGCCCCGCGTCGTCGGCCAGCCCCGCCGCGCATTGCTCGGCGATATGGCCCAGCGTGTCGGCCCCGGCATCGCCGAAACGATCCGCGTCTGCACTGGCCCCGATCCCGAGGGAGTCGAGCACGAGGATGAAGGCACGGCTCATGGATCGCCTACCCACTCAATAATCGCGGGGGCAGGTTTGGGCGCCTCGTCGCCAACCCTTACCGCCGCGCGCAGCGCACCGCAGGCAGCCTCCGCGGCGGCCTCGTCCGCGGCATGGACGATGGCCAACGGGCGGTCTTCGTCCACGGTCTCGCCGAGGGCGCACATCCCGGTCAGCCCCACGGAATGATCGATCGCATCGTCGGCCCGCCGCCGCCCGCCGCCCAGCGCGACGACGGCGACCCCGACGGCGCGGGTGTCCATGGCGGTCACGACGCCGGTTGTCTCTGGAAGACAGGCGATGCTGACCGGGGCTGGGGGCAGATGCGCGTCCACCCGCTCGATGAAATCCGCGGGCCCGCCCAATGCGGTGACCATGTGCTGGAAAGCCTCCGCCGCGCGCCCGTTCGCCAGCACGGCGCAAGCCATGCCCTGGCCGGCCTCGCTGTCCACGGCGATGCCGCCGATCGCCAGCATCTCGCCGGCAAGCGCCAGCACGATCTCCAGCAGGCGCTTATCCCTGCCCCCCCGGCCGCGCAGGAAGGCGACGGATTCCGCAACTTCCACCGCGTTGCCCACGGAACGGCCCAGCACCTGGTTCATGTCGGTGATCAGCGCCGTGGTTTTCAGCCCCGCCCCGTTGGCGACGGCGACGATGCTTTCCGCCAGTTCGCGCGCAATCGGCAGTTCGGTCGCAAAGGCGCCATTACCGGTCTTCACGTCCATCACCAGCCCGTCCAGGCCGGCCGCCAGCTTTTTCGACAGGATCGACGCGGTGATCAGCGGGATCGATTCGACCGTCGCGGTTACGTCGCGGATGCCGTAGAGCCGCCGGTCGGCGGGCGCAAGGTCGCCGGTCTGGCCGATGATGGCGCAGCCGGCCTCGGTAATGCAGCGGCGAAAGCCGGCAATATCGGGCGCCGTGTCATAGCCGGGGATCGAATCCAGCTTGTCCAGCGTGCCGCCGGTATGACCGAGACCCCGGCCGGATATCATCGGTACCCTGGCCCCGCAGGCGGCGACGATGGGGGCCAGCATCAGGCTGACCTTGTCGCCGACGCCGCCGGTCGAATGCTTGTCCAGCACCGGCGCGTCGCCGGCGACATCTTCCCAGTTCAGGGTCACGCCTGAATCGACCATGCAGCGGGTCAGCGCCACCCGCTCGTCCATAGTCATGCCCCGGAAGAATACCGCCATGGCGAAGGCGGCTACCTGGCCTTCCGAGATCGACCCGTCGGTCAGGCCGCGGATCATGAAGGCGATCTCGTCGGCGCTCAGCGTCTCGCCGTCGCGTTTTCGGCGGATGATTTCCTGGGGCAGGTAATTCATGTCGGCCAGTCCGCCAGGAAGGCCAGCAACAGTTTGCGCACATCGCCGGCCGCCATAGCGGCCACCGACAGGGT
>DAOVHN010000178.1 GCA_030671915.1 Pseudomonadota bacterium | reverse complement strand
CGGAAGAGGGCATTCAGGAGGCCAAACAGGCCATGTGCACCCACATGCAGAAGGGCGGCCACACGAAGTTCCCGGAGGCCGAGGATTAGACGCATGGCGGCCCCTGTGGAAAGCCCTTATCTGGTCGCGCTGAACCTGACCCGGCGCTGTAATCTGAAATGCGCGCATTGCTATCTGGATGCGGGCACGCGTGACTGCGGTGACGCCAACGAACTAGACACCGACGAGACAAAAGACCTGCTGGATGACATCGCCGCCTTGAGCGACGGGACCATGGTGGTTTTGACCGGGGGCGAACCCCTGCTGCGGCGGGATATTGAAGATCTGGCAAGGCATGCGACGGAATGCGGGCTGATGGTCGTCGTGGGCACCAACGGCATCCTGCTTAACGAAGACCGTGTAGCCCGTCTGGTTGATGCCGGCATCAAAGGCGTCGGCATCAGCCTTGATTCTCTCAATCCCGAATATCACGACGCGTTTCGCGGCGCGCCCGGTTCCTGGCGCAAGACGATGGCCGGGATCGATAATTGCCGCCGTGCGGGGCTGGCCGTGCAGCTTCATTTCTCGGTCACCGACGACAATGCGCACGAGTTGGACGACATGATCGGTTTCGCCCGCTCGATCGAGGCCATGGTGCTGAACGTTTTCTTCCTGGTTTGCACCGGCCGCGGCGAGAAGGTGACCAACATCTCGCGCGATACCTACGAGGCCGTGCTGCGCCGGGTCACGCAAGCCGCGCACGATATCGACGATCTGATGGTGCGGGCCAAATGCGCCCCGCATTTCAAGCGCATGGCGATCGAGCTGGACCCCGAATGGCCGATCACGCTGGCCCATGGCTACGACGCCGGCGGTTGCCTGGCGGGCACGCGCTATTGCCGGGTGACGCCGGAAGGCGATGTCACCGCCTGCCCCTATATGGAAGAGGCCGTTGGCTCGATCCGCGAGCAGCCCTTCGCCGATATCTGGCGCGATGCGCCGATGTTCCAGGAATTGCGCGCACCCAAACTGGAAGGACGTTGCGGGGCCTGTGAATACCGCAAGCTATGCGGCGGTTGCCGCGCAAGGCCCTTCGCCCGCGACGGCGAGCTGATGGGCGAGGATTTCCTCTGCGCCTACGAGCCCGGCGGCGGCGCGGTGATCGAGCCCTTGCAGGATTCCGCCGGCACGCTGAACTGGTCGGCCGACGCGGAAGGCCGCCTGAAGCATGTGCCGCCCTTCGTGCGCCGCATGGTCCGCAAGCGCGCCGAGGAATATGTGACCGGCGAGGGCCGCGACACGGTCACCGGCGACGATCTGTCGGCGCTGCTGCGCCGCCGCTTCGGCGAGGACGGCGTGCCGGCCTTCCTGCGCAATCAGATGCCCAAGGGATTCATGCGCGATGGTTGACGTCGCGGTCATCGGCGGCGGGATATCCGGCCTCGCCACGGCCTGGGATTTGATGCGCCAGGGGCTGGATGTCGTTGTTCTGGAGCGCCAGGCGAACCCGGGCGGCAATGCCGTAACCGAGCGGATCGGCGGGTTCTTGATGGAACATGGCCCCACCACCATCGATGCCCGCGCAGTCGCGGCCACCGACATGGGTGGCGCATTGGGCCTGGACGGCGAACGGTGCGAACTGGGCCCGGAGGTGCGAAACCGCTACCTGGTCGGCAACGGCGGCCTGCGGCCGATCGCTACCCATCCGATGGGTTTCCTGATGTCGGATTATCTTTCGCCCGGCGCGCGTCTCAGGATGCTGGTGGAAATGGCGATCCCGCGCGGCCGGGGCGAGGCGGACGAAAGCATCGCCGCCTTCTGTAGCCGCCGCTTCGGCCCCGAGTTCACCGAGCGCGTTATGGAACCGCTGGTTCGGGGCGTCTATGGCGGCGATGCCGACAGCCTGTCCCTCCAGGCGGTTTTTCCGGCGCTGGTGAATATGGAGCGGCGCTACGGCTCGATCTCCGCCGGGGTTATGATGAGCCGGCTGTCGAGGCGCAAGATGCCCGGCCGCCGCCTGTATTCCTGGCGCGGCGGCATCGGCTCGCTGCCCTCGCTGCTGGCGCGGCAACTGGGCGATCGCGTGCATACGGGCGTCGCGGTGCGGCGCATCCGCCGGAACTTGAACGGCTTTGTTATCGACGCTGGCTCCGGCGGGCGTATTTCGGCCGGCGCCGTGGTGATAGCGACCCAGCCCCATGTTTCGGCGCAGTTGCTTGAGGGTCTAGACGACGAAGCCGCCGTGGCCGCCGGAGATATCGAGGCGCCGCCCACCGCGGTTGTCTATCTCGGCTATCGCCGGGAACAGGTCGCCCACCCGCTGGACGGGCTGGGTTTCTTCTCGCCACGGAGCGAAGGCCGCAGCCTGAACGGTGTGCAATTCTGCTCCACCATGTTCGAGGGCCGCGCGCCGGAAGGCCATGTGTCGCTCGCCGGTTATTTCGGCGGCGATGGCGCACCTGAACTGGCGCGTGCGCCGGCGGACGCTCTGGTGGCGCTGGCTCGTGATGAATTCGGCGACCTGCTGGGCGCGAAGGGCGAACCGGTCGTCGCGCGCGTCCGCCACTGGCCGCGCGGCCTGCCGCAATACCGGCTGGGACATGCGGAGCGGATCGCCGCGCTGCGCGGCGCCGAGGACCGCATCCCGGGCCTGTTCCTGACCGGCAATTATTTCGAAGGCCCGTCCGTCGGCGCCTGCCTGAAACTCGCCGGCGAAATCGCCGCGCGGATGTCGGTTATGCCCGGCGCCCGGTGGGGCGGGGACGAAACAAGGATCCCGGCTCATGCCGCTCCGTGATGGTCAGTGACAATTTCCAAGTATTTCTTGGGCAACAATATACTTGACAGAGAGGCCTCTTCGCTCAAATCTCCATTCCGCGGCGGCATTGCCACATCAACGCGCTGCTTCTCAAAGCCATCTGCGGTAGCCTTCCCTGATGCAAGCCATCTCGTTCAAACGTCATCGCTTTCCGCCAGCGTTTATTCGCCACGACGACCGGCTCTATGCCCCGCTCACATTGCGCTATCGAGATATAGAGGATTTGCTTGCGGAGCGCGGCCTGGACATTTCCCGCGAGACCGTTCGACGCTGGTTTCTGAAGTTTGGCGCGCCGATTACTCGAAACCTGCGCCGCATGCGACCAACGTGACAATGCCAATTGCTGTGTTATTCTGACACGATATGCCTCATCGCTATGTATGCATCCTGATCCTTGCAGCCGTTCTCTCCCTGGGTAGCGGCTGCTCGGTACGTATGATTGCCGTCGACACCCTTGGCGACATGCTCGCTTCGGGTGATTCGGTATTCACCGAGGATGACGACATCGAACTGATCGGCGAAGCGCTTCCGTTCAGCCTCAAGCTGGTGGAAAGCCTGCTGGCGGAATCCCCGGATCACCGTGGCCTTCTGCTTGCCGCCGCGCGCGGCTACGTGCTCTATTCATATGCCTACGTGCACTTCGCAGCCGAGCAAGCAGCGACGGAGAATATCAGGGAAGCACGTCGTCTTCGCATCCGTGCCCAAAAGTTCTATCTGCGCGGATTAGACTTTGCGGTGCGCGGGCTGGAGGTCAACCACCCCGGCATAGGGCGGGCGCTGCTGCGTACACCCGAGAGGGCGCTCTCTCGCCTCAACGGCGATGCGGTGAATGACGTGCCGCTTCTGTACTGGGGCGCCAGCGCTCTGGGCCTCGCGATCTCAGTATCCAAGAACGACCCGGCCATGCTGGCACGGCTGCCGGAAGTCGAAGCGATGCTCGAGCGGTCGCTGGTCCTGGACGAAGCGTATGACCACGGCGCCCTCCACGAGTTCGCGCTGGTTTGGGCCGGTGTGGCGCCCCGCGCGCCCGACGGCGGCGCAATCGATCGACACTACCAGCGTGCACTCGAACTATCGGCGGGCCAGCGTGCCAGTCTCTATGTGGCCTATGCGATGGTCACGGCGCTGCCGGGCCAGGAGCGCCAGCAGTTTCACAGCCTCATGCGGAAGGCGCTTGCTGTAGACACGGATGCCCTGCCGGGCACGCGGCTGCTCAACGCGATTGCCCAGCGCCGCGCGCGCTGGCTATTGTCTCGCAGCGACGAGCTGTTTCTGGAATAGAGGGACGTATGTACCGCCGAATACTGCTTTCGATTTTTATAATCCTGGCCGGACCAGCGCAGGCCATGGCGGGGTCCGTCGTCATAAAGCTTGGCACCTTGGCGCCGGAAGGATCGGTATGGCACGACGCCCTCCTGGAGGCGCGCCAGGAATGGAGCAAGATAACCAAGGGCGAGGTGGAGCTTCGCATCTATCCCAGCGGTGTGCTTGGCGGCGAGGCGGAGATGGTGCGCAAGATGCAGCGGGGCGGCCTCGATGCCGTGGCCATCACGGGCGGCGGTCTACCTCACATCGACGGGAGCCTGGACGTACTCAACATCCCCCTGCTGTTCGGCTCCTATGCCGAGCTCGAATACATACGAAACCGGATTGCGCCGCAGTTGGAACGGCGGCTTGCGAAGCGCGGCTTCAAGGTCCTGACCTGGTCCGACGCCGGCTGGGTTTACTTATTCACCAAATCGCCAGTGCGCACGCCCGATGAACTGCGGCCCGTGCGGCTATGGACTTCTTCGGGTCAGCCTGAGGCGGAAAAGCTGTTCAAACAGTTCGGCTTCAACGTGGTGCCGCTTCCGGCCACCGACATTCTCACGGCTCTGCAAACAGGGCTGGTCGCGGCCATCTATGTGCCGCCACTGTTCGCGCTGCTGGACCGATCCTACCAGCTCGTTCCCTACATGACCGACCTTCGCTGGGCCCCACTCAATGGCGCCACTGTCATCCGTGCCCAATCCTGGCAGCGCGTCCCTCCCCAGTATCACGACGCCCTGCTTGCGGCCATACGCGGAGTCTCCCGGGTCGTACAGGCCGACATCCACCGCGCTGGCGAGGAGGCGATAGTGGAGATGCAGGTCCGGGGGCTTGAGGTGGTTACGCTAGACAGCGCTGTTCGCGCTGCATGGCACCGCGAGGCTCGCGCCGCATATCCGGCGCTGCGCGAGAGTATTGGGTTCCCTGAGCTATTCGACGAGGTGTTACGCCTGGCCGAGGAGTACAAGAAGAACAACCCCGGCGGCGCGATGCCCGGTCGCACCACCCAACCATAGATCCTGTTCTCAGCATGCAGTCGGCGCAGCGTCCACCACTCTTCCATCGGCTCGAGAACGCGCTTGCCGTCGCGGTGCTCGCCCTGATAGTGACGCTCCCCGTGGTCGAGCTGGCGGGTCGGGAGCTCTTCGAAACCGGAATTCCGGGCTCCATATCCATCGTGCAACACATGACGCTGTGGGTCACATTCGTTGGAGCTGCCCTCGCCGCGCGCAGCGAGCGCCTCCTCGCGCTTGCGACGGCGGAATTTCTTCCTGCGTCCTGGCGCGCGTGGGTCGAACTCGCCACGGCGTGGCTCGCGGTGGCGGTGGGCGCAACCCTGGTGGCCGCAAGCGTGCAGCTGGTCAGGGTGGATTTTGAGTATGGCGATCGCATCGCCTGGGGCATCCCGGTATGGATTGTATCACTGGTGATGCCGGCTGCTCTTGCGGTCATTACTTGGCGAGTGCTTTCCTACGCTGCCAAAGATTGGGGCCGGCGGCTCCTCGTCGCAAGCGGCCTTGCCGTCCCCCTCTTATTGGACCTCGTACCGCTGTTCGACACATCGAGCCTGCTGTTGCCGGGAATCGGTGTTCTTTGGCTCGGCACCGCGTTCGTCCTTCTCATTTTCGCTGCAATCGGCGGCGCAGCGGCCTTGTTGTTTTTTCTCGAATGCGCGCCCATCGCCGCGGTGCCGGG
>DAOVHN010000622.1 GCA_030671915.1 Pseudomonadota bacterium | reverse complement strand
GGCTGGGCAAGACGCTGTGGACCGAGGAGGACGAGGGCGAAAAGCTGCAGGTGCGCGGCGTCTGGGATGGCGAAACGGAAGCCCGCGAGGTCGGCGAGGAGATCGAGGCGCTGCAGAACAGGGGCGAATCGCTGAACGAGATGGCGATCCTGGTGCGCGCCGGGCATCAGACCCGCGAATTCGAGGACCGCATGCTGACGCTGGGCCTGCCCTATCGGGTGATCGGCGGCCCGCGCTTCTACGAGCGCGAGGAAGTCCGCGACGCCATCGCCTATTTCCGGGTGATCCAGCAGCCCGACGACGATCTGGCCTTCGAGCGCATCGTCAACAAACCGACGCGGGGCGTCGGCCCGGCGACCATGCAGGCGCTGCATACCCTTGCCCGCGCAACGGGCGTGTCGCTGACCGCCGCGGCGCACCGCCTGATGGACACGGACGAACTGAGGCCCGCCGCCAAGCGCAACCTGACCGCCATCCTGGACGAGTTCGCGCGCTGGCGGGGCCAGGCGGAGACCCTGTCCCATACGGAACTGGCCGGCATCGTGCTGGACGAATCCGGCTATACCGCCCTGTGGCGCGCCAGCAAGGATCCGAAGGCGCCAGGCAAGCTGGATAACCTCAAGGAACTGGTCGTCGGCATGGCCGAGCGGGAAAGCCTGGCCGAATTCCTCGAACATGTCAGTCTGGTGATGGAAAACGACGAGCGCGCCGAGGCCGACAAGGTCTCCATCATGACCCTGCACGCCGCCAAGGGGCTGGAATTCGATAACGTCTTCCTCCCCGGCTGGGAGGAAAACCTGTTCCCGCATCAGCGCGCCCTCGACGAGACCGGCGCCGCCGGGCTGGAGGAGGAACGCCGCCTCGCCTATGTCGGCATTACCCGCGCGCGCAAACGGGTGCGCATCTCGTTTGCCGCCAACCGGCGCATCTATAACCAGTGGCAGAGCGCCATCCCCTCGCGCTTTATCGACGAACTGCCGCCCGACCATGTCGAGGCCGCGGGCGAACCCGGCCTCTATGGCGGCAACCTGGCCCCCACCGCATCCGACGCCTTCAGCCATGGAAGCTGGTCGCCGACGCGGCGCGGCGCACCGCCCGCCGGCCCGGTGATCGAGGGAACCGGCGCGCGGACCGGCGACGACGGCGGCTTCCTGCCCGGCGATCGCTGTTTCCATCTGAAATTCGGCATGGGCACGGTGCGCTCGGTCGAGGGCGACAAGCTGACCATCGCGTTCGACAAGGCCGGCGAGAAAAAAGTCGTCGCCGCCTTCGTGGAGAAACCTTGAACGGAACCGCGACCTGGGTGCTGGAGCTGGAAACCGACGCCGAGGGCGCGCGGGTGCTGCTGGATGCGCTGGACGAACTGGCCATCGTGGTATCCGCCTTCGAGACCGGCGATAGTATGCCCTGGCAGGTCTCGGCGATGTTCGGCGAGATGCCCGACCATGCGGCGCTGGCCTCGGCCATTGCGGCGGCTTGTGCGGCCGCCGGCGTGAAGACGCCGGAATTCGTCGTGAAGCCGCTGGAGGCGCGCGACTGGCTGGCGGAAAACCGCGCTTCCTTCAAGCCGATTCGCGCCGGGCGCTTTTTCATCCATCCCACCTTTTACGAAGGCCGCCCGCCCGCCGGGTCGCACGCGATTGCGCTGGATGCGGCGACGGCCTTCGGGTCGGGCTCGCACGGCACCACCATGGGCTGCCTGCTGGCACTGGACCGCATCGCGCGCCGCCGCCGGCCGCGCCGCATTCTCGATATGGGCTGCGGGTCGGGC
Organism: Pseudomonadota bacterium; assembly: GCA_030671915.1. Classification (GTDB taxonomy): domain Bacteria; phylum Pseudomonadota; class Alphaproteobacteria; order UBA8366; family JADFVY01; genus JADFVY01. The sequence goes on along the minus strand of DAOVHN010000622.1, from coordinate 340 downwards.
ATCCTCGCCATCGCCATGGCCAAGGCCTGGGCGCGGCCTGTGCTGGCCGTCGATATCGATGACGAGGCCGTCCGTGTCACGGCGGAAAACGCCCGGCGAAACGGCGTCGGCAACTATATCAGGGCCGGCGCCGGGCCGGGCTTCGCCGCGCCCATCATGCAGGGAAAGCGGAAATTCGACCTGATCGTCGCCAACATCCTGGCGCGTCCGCTGATCGCGATGGCCCCGGCGCTGGCCCGCGCAATCGCCCCCGGCGGCGAGGCGGTGCTGTCCGGGTTACTGGCGCATCAGGAAAACCAGATCATCGCCGCCTACCGGGCCCAGGGCATCGCGTTGGTCC
>DAOVHN010000608.1 GCA_030671915.1 Pseudomonadota bacterium | reverse complement strand
GGCGACGGGGACGGCATGGTAAACCCCACCGGGAGCAAGACCGAATAGGGGCGGCCGGCCGGGACTCTTCGGAGTTGCCGGCAGGCGGGTTTCCGCGCCGCCGCCCGGGTAGGTCGCGCGAGGCGTCCGGCAACGGACGTCCCAGACGAATGGCCATCCATCGCTCTTCAGAGCGGGGACAGGACCCGGCTTACAGGCCGTCTGAGCGCGCTTTCTCTCCACTCGACGCCGGCCAGCGGGATGGCGACGGGATCGAGGCATCGGATCTTCGATCCGATGCCCGTGGCGCTGGCCGGCCCCTGCCAGCCACACCCACCCCGCCAGGAGGTTCAACCCCATACGCCAGGGTTTTCCAAGAGTTTCGGCGCCCGCTACCCTACTGTCGTCCATTCGGCCAAAATTTGGGGTCAGGCTCGCATTATTGTATTATTGGCGGCGCGACGGTGAAAATAGCAATAATACAATAATGCGAGCCTGACCCCCAGATTCACCTGATCGTGCAAGCGCGCCGCGGGGTGGCGGTTCCGCTTGCCGGTTATCTTATTTTCACGGTGGCGGAATCGCCCTGACCCTTGTTGTCCGCCCAGCTCAGCTTGACACTGTCGCCTTGCCGGGCGCCCGCGAACTTGAACGACAACGTCGGGTTCTCCGATATGGCGGGGCCCCACATGGCCGTTATAATGGTCTTGCCCTTATGCTCGCCCCTGACCTCGGTGATATAATGGGCCGGGATGCTTGCTCCGGTTTTCCGATCCAAGCGCTGCCCCGACTCCATGGGGTGGAAGATCTTCGCCTTGACGGTTACTTCGCCGCCCGCGGCCTCGGCTCTCGCGCGGACCGATTTCCCCGCCCTCGCTTCGCGGCCGCCGCCGTAACTGGCGCAATCCCCGTTGGCAACTTTCACGTTCCTGCGCGCCGTGAACAGCTTGCCGCCGGACTTCACGACGGCGATGATGTCGGATGTCCCGCACATCCTGACAGTCGTGCCGACGAAACCCTTGGCGCTGTCGGAGAGCTCGAAATTCGCGGCGAGCGGCTGGCCGTTTTTCTCGACGACGATTGCGATGGCGCTTGCCTGCATCGCGGTCGTCACGGCGACGCGAACGCTGGCGCCGTCCTTCACGGCATCGGGCGCATCGATCTTGATCTTGCCCGAGGGCGTGTTGTCGGCCGAACCGAACAGGTTGCTCATGGCGTCGGAAACGTTTTTAGCCTCGAAGGCCGATTCCGGCCAGTCGGCGAGCGCCTGCAGCGGAGACAGCGCGGTAAAGGCGGCGAGAGCACCCGCGGCCGCGATAGCGGGAAAGTCTGGAAACTTCATTTTTTGTTCCTCACGCTCTGATTATTGGCACTCGTAATATTGGCCCCCCGACGATAATAAAACCTTAAGGGAACTCCCTGTCAGGGCATCCTCTCGGCCCGTTGCGCGCCCCGCACCGGGAAACTCAACCGCTAAGGACGCAGAGAGCCGCGGGGGTACGCAGAGGCGGCGGCGCAAGCGGGCAGAGGAATTGGACCAGGGGCACAGCCGCGCGAGGGGCGGCCGATAAGGGAATTTCCAATCTTGCCGCTCGCCACCGCCAGTGAAACGGATATACTGGGCCTGGATTTCCGTATCTTCGGAATCTCCTTGCGCGGGGACCGCATGGTGAGAGCCATGGTGCGAAGATTTGCCGGCGCCCTTCTTGCGGCGCTCTTGCTGGCCGGCATGGCCTCGCCGGCGAGCGCTGGTGAGCGGCGGGAATTCCTTATCGAACTGGACGGGACCTTCGCCGAGTTCGTCATGTACTGCACGCTGATCGACGGCGATATCAGGAAGACGGTGCGGCGACGGGAATATCTGCCGGAATCCTACCGGATCGAGGCGGAGGCCGTGTCCTGTACGGTCACGATGCTGGATTACCGCGGGCGGATTTCGGGCAAGCTCTATGCGGACGGCCGGCTGATCGCCAGCGCCGCCCAGAACGCGATACGCCCGATTATCAAGCTGCGCAGCGACGGCCCCTGGGGGCCGGCAAGGGGCGCCCGGTCGTCAGTCCCGATCCGCCCGACCCGCCCGCCGGCTCACCCCGAAAAACCGCCAGCGCCCATACGACCAGAAAAGCCGGAGTAGCGCTGAACCCATCGGCGCGGGCCGGAGGCCTTTGCGGTAAGAAAATCAGACCACGGAGAACG
>DAOVHN010000426.1 GCA_030671915.1 Pseudomonadota bacterium | reverse complement strand
CGGCAGCCAGCGGCGCACCATGTCCAGCATCGCCTCGGCATAGACGCGGATTTCGTACTGGGCGTGCGGGTCGGCGCGCAGCGACAGGAAATGCAGCAGATTGTGCAGATCGACCTTCCAGTACCACTGGGTATAGATGTTCAGTGGCAGGTTCATGCGGGCGAGTTCGCGGGCCAGGCCCGGGCGCGCCGGATCGCGCGGATTGCCGTCGGCATCCTCGTTCAGCATTTCCTCGTAATGGTCGTAGCATTGCGCCGCGTCGTCGCGCAGCATGGCCAGCACGCGCGCGGCATCCTCGCCCTGCAGCACCTCGCCGCGGCCCTGGCGGTTGGCCACCGACTGCGCGGCCAACTGCTCGGGCGCGGGGATATAGAATTCGCGGTCGAGGATCGAATAGCGCGCGGAGTATTCGTTGACGTTGGCGGTGCGATGGCGAATCCACTGGCGCGCCACGAAGACCGGCAGCTTCACATGGAACTTGATCTCGCACATCTCGAAGGGCGTGGTGTGCCGGTGGCGCAACAGATAGCGGATCAGCCCGCGGTCGCTGGTAACCTGCCTGGTGCCCTTGCCGTAGGACACCCGCGCGGCCTGCACGATCGCGGCGTCGTCGCCCATATAATCGATGACCCGCACGAAGCCGTGGTCCAGCACCTGGACAGGCTCGTAGAGGATTTCCTCCAGCGCCGGCACGGTGGCGCGGCGGGTCTGGCTGCTGGCGGCGCGGTGTTCGTCGATCTCGGCCTGTTGTTCGGGTGTCAGCGGCATTTTTTTTCCCTGTCGTCGGAACTCCGTCCGTTATAGGCGGTCGCGGGGGGGTGTGAAAGAGTGCCGTTATCGGGAGCTGGCGTATGCGGTCGATTCCGGTGGCTTGCTCACTGCAACAATGCGCGCCGCCACCGGATAATGGTCGGACCCGCCGGCCTCCAGCACTGCCGAATCGGCGAATCGGACATCGCGGCCGAGGATATAGTCGATGCGGAAGGTCGCCGGCCAGGACAGGGTACGGCCGGGCCATGTCGGCCCGCAGTGGCCGCCCGGTGCATAACAGGAATCGCGGAACCCGGCCTCCGCCAGCGCAGCCACCGCGGCCTGTCCCGGCCATTCGTTCATGTCGCCCATGATGATGGCGGGCATGTCCAGGCCGTCCAGACGTTTCAGCAATTCGGCGATCTGGCCGAGCCGCCGTGATTTGTTGATCTGGTATGTCGCCCATAGATCGTCGCTTTTACCGAAACCTGCCTGTGGCGGGACCAGATGAATACAGGCGATATGGATCTCGGCGGAAGGCACCCGTACGGTCACCATCAGCGATGGCAGGAACCGCAGCCCCAACATATCGACCCGGCCATCGGCCAGCGGGTGACGACTGGCGATGCCGATGCCCTGGGCGTTGGGGTGCGGTTCCAACAGCCTGTGGGGATAGCGCGACCCCAGCCGCGCCTCGAATTCCGCCGCCAGTTCCGCCGTCATTTCCTGCAGGCAGATCAGGTCGGGATCGGCCGCCTCGACCGCATCGATCGCATCCGATACCGGCTTGCCGCCCTTCAGCACGTTGAAGGACATCACGGTCAGCCCCTCGCCGCCCGACGTAGCGTTACGCCATTCCCCGGGCGATTGGCGCTGTACGATCAGAAAAACGATCCCGATCGCGGCGGCGACCAGCGCCGCCAGCAAGGCCGTGCGGCGGTTGGGTGTGAAGATGTAGCGCTGGAAGCGGTTATCATTCGACAAGTGCTACTCCGACCTTATGTTCCCGCTGTGGGGTACTATTATATCTCAAACAGGCCGAATTCGGTTAAAAATTGATGCTTAACCATGGCTTGCCGGAATGCCATCCCGGCCTTTCAATTTGCGCACCGACCCCCTATATTAGGTCTGTCGGCTTGCCGACTATGGCGATAAACGCCTTGTGGAATAAACGTTGCGGACCCGGGGGCGGTACCCGGCGCCTCCACCAGTTTCACGAGGCCGAATGTTGGCGGATGCCGCATTCGGCCCGTTTATGGGGGCGAAACAGGATCGACGCGCGTGGTAAAGACATGGTTTTTGCTCGGCATGGTTCCGCCGTTACCGGGCCATTTTTACAAGTGCCAATGATAATGAAATGGTGCTCGCTGCCTAATTGAATAGGTAAGCGCGGTCCGGGGGGCGCCGGGCAACAGAAGCCCCCCAACTAATTTCCGGGGCTCGGCAAGCACTGGCGCCGGGTCCGATTTTTAACTTTTCGCCGCGAGAATTCCAGTCAGCCATGCCCGAGTCCGAAGATTTTCTGCAGTATGAACGCCTTGTCGAGGAAGCCCTGCGCGGCGTTATGCGCAAGGCGCTGGACCTTGTCGCCAGGGAAGGGCTGGTGGGCGAGCATTATTTCCACATCACCTTCCGCACCGACCATCCCGGGGTCGACATACCGGCAAGCCTGCGCCGGGAATTTCCCCTGGAAATGCCGATCATCCTGCAAAACGCGTTCTGGGACCTGGAGGTCGGCGAGATCGGTTTTTCCGTGAGCCTGTCCTTCAACCGGGTCCAGCAGCGGCTGACCGTCCCCTTCGACGCGATCACCATTTTCCAGGATCCACCCGCCAGTTTTCGCCTGCAGTTTCAGGCCGACGACGATGACAGCGACAGCGAAATGCCGGATGGGGGCGCCGCGGATACGCCCCTGGCCCTGGAAAAATCCCACCGAGAAGATATCCTCGCGGCGCTGCAAGCCGGCGACAACGAAAACAGCGGCGACGATGAAGAAAAGAGCGGCAAGGTTGTGACGCTGGACCGGTTCCGCAACAAATAAGCTGTCCCGGCGCCGAATCCGCGCCCGCGACACCCCATTTGATACATGCTACCGGACCGGCGCATGCGACCGTGCTGGCCGACGCCGGCCGATTGGCCAAACACAAGCCAAACCCATTGAAATTTAGTAAAATTTGTGTTAAAAGAACCCCGAATGCTGCCCAATGGGGAGTGGCCGCATAACTATGGGGAAGAATTATGAAATCGAAATTTATAGTTGCCGGCGCTATTGCCGGATTGTTTGTGCTTGCTGGCTGCACCGGCCAGGAGCTCCATAAAGCTCAGTTGATGGAACCGCAGGGTTCCGAGTTCAATCAGAACCTCTATTATGGCTATATCGGGCTATCGGAAGCGGAGTATGCCGAAGGCGACTACTATGATTCGGATGTCTTCGCCGTTCGCGCGGCCACATTGGCCGAGGGGAGCG
>DAOVHN010000126.1 GCA_030671915.1 Pseudomonadota bacterium | reverse complement strand
GTCACGAACATATAGACATCGCCGCGCTGGGAATAATCGCCCTCGGATTCAGTCGGCCTGGTGAACATGTTGCAAACCTTGGCGCCACCTTCCTGGAAGCTGTGAACCTCCCAGTCCTTGAAGGTGCCGAGAACCTTCGCCGTCTCCTGCGCGACGGCTTGGGCGCCGGCCAACAGGCTCGCCGCCAGGGTGATTGCTGCAATCGTCTTCATGCGTATCTTTTTCATGACTTCCCGTTATACCGATAATAATGGCCTTAAAATGGCGGTTTTAGTTTTGGCCGCGGCGAAACACCTGTCCACCGTGGATATGTTCCGGCAACGCCTCCACCGGCCCGCCCGCCCGCGGCGCGCGCGGGGCGAAGCGGCCTCTCGTGATCAGCCGATCGTACATCAGGATCGCGCCTGCGATCCCGACATTAACGCAGAACTTCGTCGGAATCTTTACCGTCATGTCGCAGCGCGCCACCAGTTCCGGCGACAGCGAACCGCGCTCCGACCCCAGAACATAGGCCGCGCGTTCCGGGTGGGTAAAGCTTGGAAGGTCGATCGCCTCGTCCAACAGCTCCACGCCGACCAGCCGGCAACCCTTGGGAAGCTGCATATCCGCGACTGAAGCATATTCATACAGCGGAAGATGCTTGGCGGTCTGCGAGGTATCGGAAACATTGACCTCACGCAAATCCACCGCCGGCGCGATGGCGAAGACGAACTCCGCGCCGAAGGCATGCGCCGAGCGATAGAGGCTTCCAATATTCATCGGCTTGGATATCCCTTCCACGCCGATTCCGAAATAACCGCGTACAGAACCCATGGCGCGGAACCTTGCACAAGCCGCCTGCCGGAGGCAAGTTGTATCAAAGTCACCTTTGGGACATCCGCCGTCATGCCGCTCGATACGCCCGCCGCCGCACACGCCAACCTGCCGGCCAACGCCAACCCTATTCTCGTCGAAGTCACCCGCGGCCCCATCGTGGAAAGCCGCCATCGCGGCAGCGCGGCGATCGTCGATGTAACCGGCAAGGTCGCGAGAAGCTGGGGCAACCATACCGCCGCCGTCTATCCGCGTTCCGCCATCAAGCCGCTGCAGGCGATCCCGCTGGTAGAGTGCGGCGCGGCGGAAGCCTTCGGCCTGGGCGACGCGGAAATCGCCATGGCCTGTGCCTCCCACGGCGGCGAGCCGCGCCATACGCAAACCGTCGCGCAGTGGCTGGACGGGCTCGGGCTCGGCCCGGACGATCTGGAATGCGGCACACACTGGCCGATGCATGACGAGACCACCCGCGTCATGGCCGCGGCCGGCGAGGCGCCTTGCCCGATCCACAATAACTGTTCCGGCAAACATTGCGGCTTCCTGACAACCGCCATCCATATGGGCGAGAAGACAAAGGGCTATGTGCGTTTCGAACATCCGGTGCAGCAGCGCATCCTCGGCGTGCTGGAGACCATGTGCGGCATCGATCTCGGCAGCGCCCCGCGCGGCATCGACGGCTGTTCCATCCCGACCATCGCCATCCCGCTGGAGAACCTGGCCTACGGCATGGCCCGGTTCGGCGCACCGGACGACCTTCCCGAGACACGCGCCGCCGCCTGCCGCCGCATCGCCCAGGCCGTCGCGGCCGAGCCATTCATGGTGGCCGGCACCGGCCGCTATTGCACCGATATGATGACGGTAACCGGCCGCGCCGTGCTGCTGAAAACGGGAGCCGAGGGCGTCTTCTGCGCCGCGATTCCCGACTACGGCCTGGGCGTCGCCCTGAAATGCGACGACGGCGCCACCCGCGCCGCCGAAATCATGATGTCCGCCGTCCTGCGCCATATCGGCGTGTTGACCGAAGAGATGGAAGCGAAACTGTCCCGGCGGATCGTAACGCCACTGGAAAACCGCAATGGGGTGCATGTGGGGGATGTGCGGCAGGCTGAGGCGTTCGGGGAGTAATCGCCCCCGGGCAACCTCGTCCTTCGAGACGCCCCTTGGGCTCCTCAGGATGAGGCTTCAACATCTATTTTCTCCAATATTACAAACATTTACACCTCATCCTGAGGAGGGCCAAAGGCCTGTCTCTAAGGACGATGCCGCTCGGTGACACCAGCCGTGAATTGAATTCCGGCCCAACCCGAAGCTTGCTTTTCAATGCAAAGAATGGCCTTCTCGCCGCCGCCCGGAAGTTTGAACGAACAACACAGTACAGGTAGCCCGCAACAATGAAATTCCTGAAAATTATTGCCCCCCGTTTTTCCCTCGAAGAGGTCGCGGAACTGGCCACGCGGCATTTTGGGCTGCGTGGAGAAATCGACTTACTGTACAGCGAACGGGACCAGAATTTCCGGCTGCGCGAGGACAGCGGCGATACCTGGACCCTGAAAATCGCCAGCATCGAAGAAGACCCGGCGATCATCGATTGCCAGATCGAAACCATGCGGCATATCCAGGCCGTCGATCCTTCGCTGCCGGTGCCACGCGTGCGGCCCTCGGTCGATGGCGCGCCGACAGTGACGATAAGCGGGAAGGGCGGCGCGGTGCATGTCTTCTACGCGCTGTGCTATCTGCCGGGCCAGCTTCTCGACGAGGCGCCGGTCACGGCCTTGGCCCTGGCCGCCCAGGGCGCCATGGTGGCGCGGCTGGGCCGGGCGATGCGCGGGCTGTACCATCCGGCCCCTGCAGGGCGCGAACTGTTGTGGGACGTGCGCCTGCTGCCGCGTTTTCTGTCCTATATCGATAAGCTGCCGGATCCGGGTCGCCAGCGCCAGGCGCGCGACATCATCACCCGTTTCGAGGCCGAAACACTGCCGCGGATGAGGACGCTACGGGCGCAGCTGGTCCATGCGGATGTCAACGAGGCCAATATGATCGTCGACCCCGATGATCCGGCCCGCGTTACCGGCATCATCGACTTCGGCGACATTATCCATGGCGCGCTGGTCCAGGACGTCGCCACGATCGCCGCCGAGCGCCCGTTCGGCGAAATGCCGGTGCTGGACGGCATCGCCGAGGTCGTGCGCGGCTACAACACGTTTATCAGGCTGGAGCCGGAAGAGGCCGACATTCTCTATGACGTGATCGTCGCGCGCCTGTTGCTGACGCCGCTGATCAACGCTTGGCGGGCCGCCGAGACGCCGGATAAACCCGGCTACATGCATACCTGGACCGACGCTGTCTACCGCATCATCGACTCGCTGCAGGAAACAGGCCGGGACAAGGCGACGGCCACGATCCGCCGGGCCTGCGGGCTCTCATTGAGCGACGCAGCCGGCGGGGACATGCCCGCGCAGGACACGCCGCAGGTGGACGATCTGATCAAACGCCGAAAACGGGCGATGGGATCGAAGCTCTATGTATTTTACGATCCGCCGCTGCATATGGTTCGGGGCGAGGGCGTGTGGCTGACCGACGCGTCGGGCCGGCGCTATCTCGACGCCTACAACAACGTGCCGCATGTGGGACATTGCCACCCGCATGTGGTCGAAGCGATCACGCGGCAAGTGCGCACCCTCAACACCAACACGCGCTATCTCGGAACCCAGGTGCTGGAATACAGTGAACGGCTGGGCGCGTCGTTGCCCGGCGACCTGAAGGTCTGCGCCTTCGTCAATTCGGGCAGCGAGGCCAATGATATCGCCTGGCGCATGGCCAAGGCCTACACCGGCAATCGCGGCGGCCTGACTATGGAATACGCCTATCACGGCATCACCGAGGCGGTGGATGCCTTCTCGCCCTCCGGCAGCTATTCCGGCAACATCGCCCCGCATATGCGCACGCTGGTCTCGCCCGACGATTATCGCGGCCCGCACCGGCGGGGCGAACCCGATCTGGCCGCGCGTTATTCGGCCTATACCGATGAGGCGATCGAGTCCCTGCGGCAGGCCGGCATGGCCCCGGCCGCCTTCATGGTGGATTCGACCTTCCTGACGAACGGCATGCCGAACGTGCCGAAAGGCTATTTGGCGGCGGTGTTCGAAACGATCCGCGCGGCCGGCGGCTTGTGCATCGCCGACGAGGTGCAGGCGGGCTTCGGCCGAATGGGGCGACATATGTGGGGCCATGCGCATTACGGCGTGACGCCCGACATCGTCACCCTCGGCAAGCCGGCCGGCAACGGCCATCCGCTGGGCGTCGTCATCACCACGCCGGAGATCATGAACTGCTTCCTGCGCGAGACCGCTTTCTTCTCCACTTTCGGCGGCAACAATGTGTCCTGCGCCGCGGGGCTGGCCGTGCTGGACGTGATCGAGCGCGAACGGCTGATCGACAACGCCGACGAAACCGGGACCTTCATGAAACAGGAAGTTGGCCGGCTGATGGGCCGGCATGATATAATTGGCGATGTGCGCGGCGCCGGGCTGGCCGTTTGCATCGAACTGGTCCGTGACCGGACGAGTCTGGAGCCGGCGAAGGACGAGACCGACCGCCTCCTTAATCTGATGCGCGACGAGGGAGTGCTCATCGGCAACGAGGGCGTGCATGGAAATATCGTGAAGCTCCGCCCGCCCATGGTCTTTGGGCGGGAACACGCCGAACTGGCGGTGAATGCCCTCGACCGGGCGCTCTCGCGGCTGTAATAATTGTTGGCCTTTGCGGGTCAGATCGTGGCGATCGAAGGGAGACGGCAAACAAATGCGTGCAGTTCGGATTGAAGAATTCGGGGGGTTGGAGGTCGTCAAGCTGGCCGACCTGCCGGCGCCCCGGCCGGGGCCGGACGAGGTGCGAATCGCGGTTCATGCCGCCAGCGTCAATTTCGCCGATACGCTGATGGTCAGTGGCAAATATCAGGCCACCCCGGCGCTGCCCTTCACGCCGGGCATGGAGGTCGCGGGCGAGGTCGTCGAGGTCGGCGAGAACATAAAATGGTTCAAGCCGGGCGACCGGGCCATCGCGGTGCTGGACCATGGCGGCTTCGCCGAGGAGGTGCTGGCCCATCATTCGCGCATCCTGCATGTGCCCAAGGGCATGACCTGGGAACAGGCTGCCGGCGTGCCTATCGTCTACGGCACCAGCCATCTGGCGCTGACCCACCGCACGCAACTGAAGCCCGGCGAGACGCTGCTGGTGCATGGCGCGGCCGGCGGCGCGGGGCTGTCCGCGGTCGAAGTCGGCAAGGCGCTGGGCGCCACCGTCATCGGCACGGCTTCCACCCCGGAAAAGCGAGAGGTGGTGCTCGATTACGGCGCCGACCATGTGATCGATTCCTCCAGCGAGGACGTCGCCCGGCGCGTCCGCGATCTGACCGGCGGCCAGGGCGCCGACGTGATCTACGATCCGGTCGGTGGCGACGCTTTCAATGCCTCGCTACGCTGCGCCGCCTTCGAATGCCGCATCATCCTGGTCGGCTTCGCCGGCGGCAAGATCCAGCGCATCCCGGCCAATATCCTGCTGGTCAAGAACATCACCGTCATCGGCTATTACTGGGGCGCCTATGCGACCCACGGACTTCAGCTCATGCGCGAATCCTTCGCGAGCCTGGCGCAGATGTACATGCAGGGCAAGCTGAGGCCGCTGGTCGGCACGACATTCCCGCTGGAAGACGCCGCGAAGGCGCTGGCGCATCTGGCCGACCGCAAGGCCATCGGCAAGACCATCATCACCATGGGGCGGGAAGACGGCGCTTTATGACCGACGCCGTCCGCGACCAGTATGAGGACCTGCCCTATCCACCGCGTAATCCGGAGGACGAACGGCAACGCCTGGTGACCGGATCGCCGAGCCAGATCGTCGAGATCGACCATTATCTTTATGCGGGCGCGCGCGACTGGGCCGAGCCCTTCCGCGTGCTGGTGGCCGGCGGCGGCACCGGCGACGCGCTGATCATGATGGCGCAACAACTGGCCGACCGCGGCTGCCCGGCGGAGATCCATTATCTCGATCTCTCCACCGCCAGCCGCGCCATCGCCGAGGAACGGGCGCGCATCCGGGGGCTGACTAATATCGAGTTCCATACGGGATCGTTGCTGGACGCAGGCAATTACGGGACGTTCGACTACATCGACTGCTGCGGCGTGCTCCATCACCTGCCGGAACCGGCGGCCGGTTTCCGGGCGCTGGCGGGGGCGCTGAAGCCTGACAGCGGCGTGGGGCTGATGGTCTATGGCGAGCTGGGCCGCACCGGCGTCTATCACGCCCAGGAAATGCTGCGCATGGTCGCCGGCGACGGGTCCAACGCCGAGCGCGTGGGCGTGGCGCGCAAGCTGGTGGAGTCGCTTCCGCCGACCAACTGGCTGAAGCGCAATCAGGCGATCGGCGACTACAAGCGCGAGGACGCGGCGCTGTTCGATCTGTTGCTGCACAGCCAGGACCGTGCCTACCGGGTACCGGAACTGGCGGCGGAGCTGGACCAGGCGAGCCTGCGTCCCGTCGCCTTCATCGAACCGGCGCTCTACGACCCCGACACCTTCGTCCGCGATCCGGAGTTACGACGGCGGCTGGCCTCGCTGTCCTGGCTGGAACGCTGTGCCTTCGCCGAGCTGTTGTCGGGCAATTTGCGCAAACACACGGTCTACTGCGTCCCCACCTCGCAGAAGGCCGACACGGTGGCCAAACCGACCGACGAGGCCGCACCGGTCTTGAAGAACATCGACGGGCCGGCGCTGGCCGGCGCCATCGGGCCGGATGGCGGCATCAAGGTCAGTGGCGACGGCATGGAAATGGGCATCCGCTTGCCGCCCATGGCCCCCGCCATCCTGCGCCATGTGGACGGCGCCCGCACCATCGGCGAAATCCGCGCCGCCATCGGCGCCGGCGAAGAAGATTTCCACCGCCAGTTCGCCGCCCTCTACAACGCGCTGAACGGCATGAACCTGATGCTGCTGCGCTATCCCGGCTGAACCTCTTTCCGTGGGGCGCTTTTTGGTTTGGCGACGGCCAATATGTTGCCACCCAGGATCAGCGCCACGCCGATCAGCGCCGGGACGGTCCAGACGTAAGCTTCCAGGAAGGTCGAGATGATCAGCGCCACGATAGGAAAGACCACGGCGGCGTAAGCCGCGCGGTCGGCGCCGATGCGGGCCAGCAGGGTGAGGTAGAAGCCGAACGCCAGCACGGAACCGAAAATCGCCAGATACAAAAGCGATCCCACATAACCGGGCGAGAAGTCGAAGCTAAGCGGCGCGCCGCGCAGCAGCGCCAGGACGGTCATGAAAATCGCGCCATAGGCCATGCCCAG
>DAOVHN010000245.1 GCA_030671915.1 Pseudomonadota bacterium | reverse complement strand
CTGCGCAAGGAGGTCCAGGACCAGGGCATCGATGTGCTGCAATGTTACGGCAGCGCCGACCTGGGCCTGATCGCCTACGAGTCTGAGGCCGTTGAAGGCATGATTCTGGACGAAGGGATCGTCGTGGAAATCCTGCGCCCCGGCACCGGTGATCCGGTACCCGACGGCGAAGTTGGCGAGGTCGTGGTGACGACCTTGAACCGCGACTATCCGCTAGTCCGATTCGCGACAGGGGATCTGTCGGCGATTATGCCCGGGACCAGCCCCTGCGGCCGCACGGCGCCGCGAATCAAGGGCTGGATGGGGCGCGCCGACCAGACCACCAAGGTTCGCGGCATGTTCGTCCACCCGGCCCAGATCGACCGGATCGTCAAACGCCATCCAGAAATCCTGCGCGCCCGTCTGGTGGTCGGCAGCGACGGCGGAAAGGATACGGCGGTATTTTTTTGCGAAGCCGAGGGCGGCGATGAACGGGTCGCCGAACATATTGCCGACAGCGTTCAGGCGGAAATCAAGGTCCGGGCGGAGGTTCGAATTGTGGCAAAAGATAAAATTTTAAATGATGGGAAGGTAATCGAAGATAGTCGAACGTATAGCTAGTCTTTTGAGTTAGTGTTGATAATCAATACGATAGACAAATATAAGGTGCATTTAATTGAATTTTAACAAAAATGAACAACCCGGCCACAATATTGCCATATTTCCGGCAAATCTTGACCACAAAGCGGGTGTGTTATGTGCCCGCTGAGACCTCCCCTCTCAGTTGAGGCTAACCCTGACAGCCTCTAATTCGCGACCGTATCCAAGGGGTCGCTTGCTACATGGCGGTTGCCGGCCCACCCCCGGCAACCGCCAGTTTTTTGTCTAATTTGTTTTTACCCTGCTCGGCCCTCCTTGCGACAGCAGCCAGCTGTGCTATATCTCGGCAACCGCCGCCCCAATGCGAGTGGGCGGCTGAGTTTAGCTGTCCTTTTCCCGGCCACCCGAATAACGACGTTGAAAGTGAACCCGCATGACCAACCGCTTCACCGGCCACGCGCTGACCTGCTTCCGGGGCGAGCGTTTCGTGTTCGAGTCGCTGGATTTCGCGGTGGAGAGCAGCGGGGCGCTGGTGCTGACCGGCCCGAACGGAAGTGGCAAGTCCAGCCTGATACGAATCATGGCAGATTTGCTGGCCGCGGTGGACGGGCATCTGGCCTGGAACGGCGAGCCGGTCGGGAAAGACCCGGAGAGTCACCATGCGCGCCTGCATTACGTCGCCTATCAGGACGCGATCAAACCGGTCATGACGGTGCGCGAGAACCTGGCCTTCTGGGCCGGGCTGAAAGGTCCGCTCGACCGCGTCGAGCCGGCGCTGGAAGCGGTCGGCATCGGCCGGCTGGTGGACACCCCGGCGCAGTTCCTGTCGTCTGGCCAGCGCCGGCGCCTGTCGCTGGCGCGCCTGGTGGCCAGCGAGGCCGAACTGTGGCTGCTGGACGAACCCACGGTCGGGCTGGACCGCGACGCCATCGGCCTGCTGGAGGGGTTGGTCGCGGCGCACCGCGCGAATGGCGGCATGGCCGTGCTGGCCACCCACCAGCCGGTTGAACTGGGCGGCGATGAGACCAGGCTGGATATTTCCGCCTATGTGGCAAAGCGCCAGATTTTCGACGATACGGAGGCGACGCCATGATGCGTATTTTCCGGCATCTGATGATGCGCGACCTGCGGCTGGCGCTGCGTCAGGGCTCCGACGTCGCCATGGTGGTTTCGTTTTTTGTGATTACCGTGACGCTGTTCCCGCTGGGCGTGGGGCCTGAGCCCAACGTGCTGGCGCGTATCGCTGCCGGCGTCGTCTGGGTGACCGCGCTGCTGGCCGTGATGCTGTCGCTGGAGCGGATGTTCCAGTCGGATTACGAGGACGGCTCTGTCGACCTTTTGCTGCTGACGCCGGCGCCGCTGGAACTGGTGGTGCTGGCCAAGATCACGGCGCACTGGCTGTTGACAGGCTTCCCGCTGATCGTCACTGCGCCGGTGCTGGCGGCCCTGATGAATATGCCGAGCGAGGGCTATGCGGTGCTGATCGCCACGATGGCGCTGGCCACGCCGACCTTGAGCCTGATCGGCGCGGTCGGGGCCGCGCTGACTCTGGGCGCGCGCCGGGGTGGCGTGCTGATATCGCTACTGGTATTGCCGCTCTACATCCCCGTGCTGATCTTTGCGGTGGCGGCAGTCGATGCGGCGATCACGGATTTGAGCACGCGCCCGCATATGCTGATCCTGGGCGCAATGCTCGCCGCAGCCCTGCCGCTCGCCCCATGGGCGGCGGCAGCGGCGTTACGGCATGGTCTGAGGTAGCTTTTATGCCGGCTATTCGGTTTCGGCGGCGTCTTCTTCCTGCTCGCCCGGCGACGAGAGGAAATACAGGCCGGCGCCGACGACGATCATACCCCCGCGAATGCCCCAGGCGACCGTCTCGCCCCAATTTTCGATCCACATAAGCAGGCTTAAATTGTAGTCGATCAGGTACAGCACACTGCTGCCGATACCGAAAAACAGAAGCAACGAACCAAAACTTTTCATAACAAAACCCCTTCGTTATAAAAACTCACTGATTACGAATTTTTTATTGGTAACGGCGGGGATTCTCGACCAAACAGGTTAACGGGGCGTTACGAATTCTTCTTTTCAGTAAAATTGTCCGTTGCGGCTGCGGAAAATTGCGCTGGATCAAGGATTTGTTCGTCTCGTTCGAGAATCTTGGACGTCGAGCGTAAGGCGACCTATATAAGGGCACGACGATGATGCACCGATTTGCAAACCCGACCCGCTTCATGCGGGTCGCCAACGTGATCCTGCCATGGACGGCGGGGTTGACCCTGCTGTTTCTGGCGGCGGGACTTTATCAGGCGCTGTTCGCGTCGCCCGCCGACTACCAGCAGGGCGAGACCGTGCGCATCATGTATATCCATGTGCCCGCGGCCTATATGGCAATGATGATCTACGCCAGCATGGCGGTGGCCAGCGCCACCTCGCTGATCTGGAAACATCCGCTGGCGGACATGATTGCGCGGGCCAGCGCACCGATCGGGGCGGTCTTCACTTTCCTTTGCCTGCTGTCCGGTTCGCTGTGGGGCCAGCCGATGTGGGGTACCTGGTGGGTCTGGGACGCGCGGCTGACCTCGGTGCTGATTCTGTTCTTCCTCTATCTCGGCTATATCGCGCTGCTGAACGCCTTCGACGACCCGGCGCGCGGCGCCAAGCCGGCCGCCATCCTGGCGCTGGTCGGGGCGGTGAACCTGCCGATCATCAAATTTTCGGTGGATTGGTGGAACACGCTCCATCAGCCGGCCAGCCTCGCCAAAATGGACGGCCCGGCGATCGATCCCTCGATGTTGTGGCCGCTGATCTTCATGGCGGTCGGGTTCACCCTGTTTTATATCAGCGTCGGCATCCTGCGCCTCAGGGGGGAGATCGCCGGCGCGCGCATCCGCAATCTGCGGCTGGGGATGACCCATGGTTGATAAGCGCTTTACCTTCCCGCGGGGGATGGTCATAGGATCCCCGGCAAAACAACATGGAAACGGTCTGCATCGTGAGTGAATTCCTGGAAATGGGCGGATATGGCGCCTTCATCTGGCCGGCCTATGGGGCCGGCGCAATATTGATGGCGGGACTGCTGATCCTGTCATGGAAGAGCATGCGCCAGCGCGAAGCGCTGGTGGAATCGCTGCGCGCCAGCCGCCGCAAGGAGCTGGAAGAAGTGACGGAGGCGGCATCTTGACCAGCGAAACCACACCGCCGAAACGCCGAACCGTCCGCGCCGCGACCCGCAAGACGCGGCGGCTCTATATCGTGCTGGCCGGGATGACAATGCTCGGCCTCGCCGCCGGGCTGTCGTTGTTCGCCATGCGGGACAGCTTGGTTTTCTTCTATACACCCAGCGACATCGTGGGAAAGGAAATGAAGCCGGGCCAACGGGTGCGCCTCGGCGGTCTGGTGGCCCAGGGCAGCGTCGAGAAGGATGGCACGACGGTGCGCTTCGTGGTCACCGACTATGCCGCCGAACTGCCCGTTACCTATACCGGCATCCTGCCCGATCTGTTTAGCGAGGGGCAGGGCGTGGTCGCCGAGGGCAGCATGCTGCCGGACGGCACCATGAAAGCCACCTCGGTTCTGGCCAAGCATGATGAGAACTATATGCCCAAGGAAGTGGCCGAAAAGCTTAAGGAATCCGGCCGCTGGCAGGAGGGCGGCGAACAATGATCGCGGAACTTGGACATTTCGCCCTGGTGCTCGCCCTCATGGTGGCGCTGGCGCAAAGCATCGTGCCGATGGTCGGCGCTGCGCGCGGCGATGCGCGCATGATGGCGATGGCGGCGCCGGCTGCCTCGGCGCAACTGGCGCTGATCCTGGTCGCATTCGCCGCGCTGACCTATGCCTATGTGGTCAGCGATTTCAGCGTCTACAACGTGGTCTCCAATTCGAACTCGCTGCAGCCCATGCTCTACAAGATCAGCGGCGTATGGGGCAATCACGAGGGCTCGCTGCTGTTATGGGTACTGATCCTGGCGCTTTACGGCGCGATGGTGGCGATGTTCGGCCGCAACCTGCCCCCGACGCTGAAGGCGCGCGTGCTGGCGGTGCAGGCGATCATCGCGGTTGGCTTCCTGGCGTTCCTGTTGCTGACCTCCAATCCCTTCGAGCGCATCTTCCCGGCCCCGGCCGATGGCAACGATTTGAACCCGCTGCTGCAGGACCCGGGCCTCGCCTTCCATCCGCCAATGCTCTATGCCGGCTATGTCGGGCTTTCCACCGCCTTCAGTTTCGCCGTCGCCGCCCTGATCG
>DAOVHN010000633.1 GCA_030671915.1 Pseudomonadota bacterium | reverse complement strand
TCTCCATGGCCGCCGACGGCGCAATGAAACCGGAACTGAAGCCGGTGGACTTCACCATCATAAAGCCCGGCGAGTCCCTGATAGAGGGCGAAGCCGGCGCCCCGCCGGAAACGGCGCAGTAGCGAAGATGAACTACAGAGACACAGAGGGCCGTGGGGCGTCCTGGCGAACCCACTCCAGGGCATTGCCGCCTGAAAGTACGAACGATTAGGGGATATGGGGATAAGGGAGATAGGGGGATGAAGACTATAGCGGCCTTCGGCCGCAAAATCACTTATCCCCATATCTCCCTTATCCCCATATCCCCCTTCATACGGCATCGCCAGCGTAGCAACGTTGCCGGGGATTTGCAGAAACACAATAATCTCTGTGTCTCTGTGGTCAATCTTCTAGCCTTGACGACCGAAGGATTCGGCGAATGTTTCTGTTGAGAAGGAGAAACCCATGATCGCAGCGGATCGCATCGAGGAGGCGGCTTACGGGGCTATGTTCCGGGCCGCGATCGAGATTCCGGCGGATTACGAGACTGGCCTGCGCGACATCGCCAAGTCGGAGGAGGGCGACCTGTCGGCCTTCGTGATCGAGGCGATGCTGGAGAATTACGACGCCGCGCGCGAGGACCGCCGCGCCATGTGCGCCGATACCGGCGTGCCGCGCTATTTCGTCAAGATGGGCAACGAGGCCCGCGTCGAGGGCGGCTTTATCGAGCTGGAGCGCCGGCTGCGCCTGGCCACCGCGCGCGCGACCCATGACGTGCCGCTGCGCCCCAACCGCGTCCACCCCTTAAGCCGCCGCGACAACAACAACAATGTCGGGCTCAACGCACCCGAGGTGGACTGGAGCTTCGAGCCGGGCGCCGACTGGATCGACATTACCACGGTGCACAAGGGCGGGCTGTTCGGCTCCGACTATCGCATGCTGTTCCCGGCCGACGGCATCGACGGCATCAAGCGCTTCTTCCTCGACACCCTGATCGCCTTCGGCAAGCGCGGGCTGGCCTGCCAGCCGGCCATCGTCGGCGTCGGGCTGGGCGGGTCGAAGGATGTCTGCATGGCGCTGGGCAAGCAGGCGGCCTGCCTGCGCGTGGTCGGCGACCGCAACCCGGACCCCAACCTGGCGAAGCTGGAGGACGAACTCAAGGCGCTGGGCAACGATATCGGCATGGGGGCGATGGGCTTCGTCGGCTCCTCCATGGTGATCGATTGCCATATCGAGGCCGGCGACTGCCATACCGGCGGCATGCCGATCTCGATGCATACCTTCTGCCTGGCCTCGCGCCGCGCCACCGCGCGCATCCATGCCGACGGGTGGATCGAGAATCGCACCGACCCCAACTGGTTCACCCCTTACATGCGGCGGGAGACGGTCGAATGGCGAGCCACGGAAAAGGTTTGAGGAAGCTGCGGATCAGCGTGCCGGTCTCAGATGAAGACCTGGCGCAGCTCCGCCCCGGCGACGTCGTCTATCTGGACGGCGTGATCTATACCGGGCGCGAGGGCGTCTACCGCAAGGTGGTGACGGAGGGCGTGGAGCCTCCGGTCGACCTGCGCGCACTATCCAACGTGAATTTCCACTGCTCCCCGGCCGCCAGCGTGGAAGAGGACGGCAGTTTCCGCATGGGCGCGGTGACGGCGACGGCGAGCTTCCGCTTTTCCGCCTCGCTGCCCGCCTGGTTCGAAAAGACCGGCTGCAAGGTGATCATCGGCAAGGGCGGCATGAGCGCCGAGGACTACCGCGAGATTTTCGTGCCCGCCGGCGCGGTGTACCTCACCACCGTCGGCTACGGCACCGGCGCCCTGCTGGGGCGCTGTATAAAAAAGGTAGAGGCGGCGCACTGGCTCGACGAACTCGGCATCGCCCAGGCCATGTGGGTGCTGCGCGTGGAAAATTTCGGCCCCCTGATCGTGGAGAGTGACCTCGAGGGCAACAGCCTGTTCGAACTGCAGAACGCGCAGATCAACCAGCGGATCGGCAAGCTGTATGAGGGCCTGAAGGAACCGGCGTTGCGGCGGCACGGCGAGACGGATGATAAGACCGAGGAGTT
>DAOVHN010000558.1 GCA_030671915.1 Pseudomonadota bacterium | reverse complement strand
GGCTTCCTCCAAGCGTTGCTCCAGCCCACCGGCGGGCAATATTTGCGACTGGATCTGGAGGGGGGCCTGCGCCGGGTCCACCACCAGGACCGCGGCGATTTCCGATATCTCCACATTGCGCACAAGGCCGGCGCCGGCGTCCTTGTCCACCGGCGGCAAGGCCGCGGTCTCGGTCTCGAACGCTTCCTCGGCAAGGTCGCCACTGGGCGGAACCACGATCCCGGGCAGGTCCGCGGAACCGGTCGAGCGCGGGGTTATCTCGCGCCGTTCGTCGTCCGCCGCACCATCGCTCTCGACCCCGGCCGACCCGCCCAGAACGCCCACGGGCGCGGCAGGCGCGGCGGCAACCTTGTCATCCGCCGCGGCCGGTGCCTGCGATGGGGCGGACATGACCGGTGGCGGCAGGTTTTCCTCCTGTTTTCTCAGCCTCGCCGCCGGTTTGGCGGGGGCATCGCTTTTTTTCTCCGCGGTCGCCGGTGGCGGCGCCGGTTCGTTGAGGGCGAGCATCTCCCCGGACGGCGTCCCCGCGTCGCTGTCGGCGAAACTCTTTTCCTTCGACCTTTCCGCCGATTTAAGTTCCGACGGGACGCCCTGGGCCAGCATTTGATCGGTAAGGGACTTGTCCGGGCCGGGTTTCGTATAGCCCTCCATGGCCGGGTCCGGCATTTCCGACCTGGGCGCCTCGTGCCGCCTGGCCCCTATATTATCCGCAATGTCCCTGCGTTCCGGGGACAGAAAAACGTTGCCCATGAAGACGACGACGACCAGCAGGCTCGCCGCGATGCCGGCCAGCGGCCCGCCCCAGACGATCAGGCGGCGGCGCCTGCGGCGTTTTGCATCCAGCCCGACCACATTGTCGTCGATGCCGGCCTTGCGGCGGGCCTCGGCGGCGATCGCGGCGGCCGCGCCATGATGTACCTGCGCGCGCACTTCCTCGATATCGGCGGATTCGATCCGCGCGATCTCCTCATCTTCCTCCTCGCCCGCCAGCAGCGCGCCCATCAGCCGCCCGCCCGGCGAGTCGCCGCCGCGCGCCAGTGACTTCGCGAAAGCGACCGCGCGCGCGGGGTCGACGCCCAGCGCCGCCAGTTCCTCGCGCACCTCATTGGCCGGCAGGGCTTCCACGGCCCCTTCTTCTTCCAGCATCGACAGCAGCCTCTCGGCGGGAGTGGGATGCGTGATCATGCCTCCGCCTCCTCCGCCATATAAGCCGCGACGGCGCGCTTCAGGCGCTTGCGCCGGTTGGCGATCTCGGACGGGGGCACGCCCATGGCCACCGCCAGCGCTTCCGACTCCTGCATGTCGTGGACCAGCATCAGCCCCGCCATGACGGCGAGTTCGGGGTCGATCCCGTCCAGATGCTGCAGCAGGCGGCGCTGTTCGGATTTCCATTCGGCCGCCTGTTCCTGGTCCGGCGAATCGTCCGCCGGGTCGGGCGGCCAGCGATCATCGCCGGGCGGGTCGTCGGGCGGCGCCATGGTGGTGCGGTTTTCCGTCGAGGTGGCGGCATGGCTGACGTCGCTGACGATGACCCCGGCGAGATGCTGGAACAGGGTGCAGTTGCCGGGGTTCCAGACGCGCACGCCGGATATGGTCTTGGAGATGGCGTCGTTGACGTAATCCTCAGCCTCCGCCGCGCCCGGCGGGGACTCGCCGCGCCGCCCGCGCCAGGTCATGCGGTAAAGCCGCGACACGGCGAGCAACAACAGCCTGGGCACCAGATCGTCCCAGTCCTGCGCCGCCCAGTCGATGTCGCCGCCGCTCATGGCGGTATGATAACGCATGAACGGACCGCCGTCCCCTAATCGATAAACCTTGCCCGGCAGGCCAGGAAAAGGATTGCCACAGAGACACAGAGACACAGAGGAATGAGGCGAGTTGCGATACCCTCTCCGGCTCCGCGCCGCTTCCAAGGGCGCGGGAAGGGGGATATGGGGATGGGGGAGATAGTGGGATAAGCAAGAATCGCGGCCTTCGACCGCAAAAGAAAACCTTATCTCCATATCCCCCTTATCCCCATATCTCCCTTCCACCGGATTTTCGGGCAGCGAGATGGCGGAGAGTATATCGCGAATTACGGGTTCCTGGGTGTCTCCGTGTCTCTGTGTCTTTGTGGTAATCATTTTTCGGTTTCCCCTCCCGCTCCCCGCCTGGGGAACGGGAGAGGTCTCCGGCTCAATTGTTGAGGGGTTCCATCGCCTTCGCCGACTTGGCGAGGCGGACGAGCTGGAGGAACTCCGACCGGTAGCCGAACGCGTCCTCGCCCCTGGCGGCCTGTGCGATCGACAGGACATCGTCGTAGGAAAATGCCTCGACATTGACGGCGCCGCGCAGCAACTGGCCGAAGCCCGCGACGGCGGTGGCGAAGCGCGCCTCGGCCGGGGCCGCGTCGAAGCTGACATGGGCCTCGGCCATGATCGGCTGTTCCATCAGCGTGCTCGTCGCCTCGCCCGGCAGCTTGTAGCGCAG
>DAOVHN010000521.1 GCA_030671915.1 Pseudomonadota bacterium | reverse complement strand
GAGACCGCCTCACTCGTTACGCTCCAGCGATCCCCTCGGCCGGGTCAGTATCGGCCAGTAGGTCGCTGCGAATATCAGGAAGGCGGTTATCCATACCGCGCCCGATGCAAGTACGGCCTCG
Source organism: Pseudomonadota bacterium (assembly GCA_030671915.1). GTDB lineage: Bacteria > Pseudomonadota > Alphaproteobacteria > UBA8366 > JADFVY01 > JADFVY01. Next base: position 2,498 of record DAOVHN010000521.1, on the reverse strand, counting down.
TCATGCAGTCTCGCGGGCAAGACGCCGCTGGCTATGCGAATAATGGCGGCAAGGCTGATCAGCAGATATGCGGTGGCAATGGCTGTGGTGACCTTCAGTTCGCGGCCGGTATGGCCGAGGGCCGCACGGCTCATGACCCCCATGGTCATGCTGCCGATGGCGCCGATCGTCAGTGCATGGATCGCCGTGATTTCCGTAATCACGCCGGTGACAAGTGCAACGCCCTTCAAGATAAGTCCGACAGCCAGCCAGCCATATCCAAGATGCAGAATCCAGAGGATGGGCGAGTTGAGAACCTTCGGCGTGCGCCAGCCGATCATGCGGTTCGCGATCAGCAGGCCGGCGATGATGGAAATAACGCCGGTGGTCGTGGAGCCGGGCAGAGCGAGATCGGCGACTGCCAGTGCGACTACCGATAAAACAGCCGCGACACCGCGTTTGCTGGAAGTACTGGGAAGCGGTTCGACACCGTCGCGGCGCAGCGCATTGGTAGTGAAGGCGGGGACGACGCGTCCGCCAATGACGGTAAGTAAAACCAGCAACGTGTCCAGCCCCAGTATGTGGGCCGGATAAGGGAATTTGAGGTGATAGAGGACCGCGGCCACGAACATTGCCGCCAGAACCGGCAAAAATAGAAAATTGCGCCTGGACCATCCCGACAGCAAGGCGTGGCCCACAAGGGCCGATAACATCCCGATAAAAGCGAGTTCCGGCAGCGCAACGGCGATTGGCGGCAGCAAGGCGGAAAACCAACTGGCCAATCGCGCCGCCAGCCATAGCGCGAACAGGATGCCCAGCATGGTGCCGCGCACCGGCTGTTTTCCGGTCCAGCTTGGTACCGCGGTCAGGAAAAATCCGGCGGCTACGGCCAGCCCGTATCCGAAAATCATTTCATGGGCATGCCAGAGATGGACAGGAACCGCGATGGTTAAACTCTCCGGCGCGGCCTTGGCCCTGAGCAAAAATATCCACATGATCCAGCCACCCATGGCCAGTGCCGCCTGGAGGCCCGCGCCGAGGAAAAAAGGGCGGAACCCGTACTCCAGAAAGACCGGCCCGTTTCTTTTGGCCGCCCGGGCAGCCTCGATCCGTTCGTCGTTCATGCCCCTGCTTCCCTTATGTTGCCATCCGCCATAACGAATATGGCCCGCCGTCCACGGAAGGCGCGGACAAGGTTGTTTGCCTGCCAGTATGGCGATACGGCCAGCGCGGTGGCCAACGCGTCGGCTTCCATCGCCGTCGGTGCGACCGCCGTGGCTGACAGGCAGCGGTCTGCGCTGTGCCCCGTCGCGGGATCGAAGAGATGATGGAAGCGGCCAGCCCTGTCGAATTTACTGCCCACTCCAGCCGACGTCGCCACCGCCCCGCTCGTGATCGACAGATCTCGCACTATCTGTCCAGGTTGGCGCGGGTCTTCGACGCCCACCTTCCACGTCCCGCCATCCAATGCGCGGATTTCTCCCATATCGACAAGCACGTTGGTCATGCCGGCGTCGCGGAGCATGTCGGCGATACGATCGGTGATATAGCCTTGAGCCATACCGTTCAGGGTGATTTCCATGCCGCGGCGGGCCAGCATGGCCCGCCCGTTATCGAGGTCGATACCGCGATAATCGACCAGCGTTCGCGCTCGCTCGATATCCTTCGGGTCGGGACCCTCGGATGTCTCGGGACGGGCGGCGAAATGGCCCGAATAAAGCCGCCATAGCGGCTGCACCGTCACATCGAACGCGCCGCCGCTCAAATTCCCATAGCGCAGGGCCTCGCCCAGCAGCAGCCGGAGATCATGGGAAGGGTCGTCCAACCGGCCCTCGCGATTGAAATGCAATATCTCGCTGTCGCTCCGGTACAGGCTGAAGATTCTCTCCAGCCTTTCGATCTCCCCCACACAAAACCCCACAACTTTACGCGCCACCGCCTCATCGCGGTGGTGTATCACTATGCGTGCAGGCCCGCCCAAGGCTCGTCCGCGCCATTCCAGCGCCGGCATTTTCGCGTGCCCGCGTGACAGACCCAGTACCGCCGCCGCACTCGCGCCGGCAAACACCGTTAATGCCCGGCGTCGGGTCATGGGTCGTTTATTACGCATTTACGTTTTCCTCCGCGGCCCGCGCCTCGGCTCTCGCCTCGCGCCGTTTCCGGCGGTCGATCAGGGGCGGGCAAATGGTGTCGTCGTAATAGATAGTCTGGCAGTTCAGACAGTAGATACATTCGTTCGGATTGATGTTGCCGTTCGGATGGATTGCCTGCACCGGGCATTTGGTCGCGCAGATATTGCATTGGCGGCCGCAATGCCAGCGACGTTTCAGCCATTCGAACATGCGGATGCGCGCCGGGATCGCCAGGGCCGCGCCCAATGGACAGAGATACCGGCAAAAGGCCCGCTCGATGAACATTCCGGCGCCAAGCAGCGCCAGTACATAAAGCACGAACGGCCATTCGCGGATGAACCGCATGACGATGGCGGTCTTGAAGGGTTCCACCTCGGCGCCGATATG
>DAOVHN010000462.1 GCA_030671915.1 Pseudomonadota bacterium | reverse complement strand
CGTCAAACCTCTCTCTCCTCCGCCCAGTTCTCGACCCACAGCGTCGTCGGATACTGGTGCCCGGTGGGGGTTACACCTTTCAGCCATTTCGGCAGGATGAAGGCGTTGGCGCGGAAATAGAGCGGGATGGCCGGCAGTTCCTCGGCATAGAGCGTCTGCATCCGGTACCACAGGGCCTGGTTGGCGTCCTTCTCGCAGACCACCTCCATATCGTCGATCACCTTGTCCATTTCGGCGTTGCGAAAGCCCGTATTGTTCTGGCCGCTCCAGCCGTTGTCCTCGGTCGGGATTTCGTCGGAATGCAGGGTCGAGCGCGGGATGTTCTCGGGCGAGGAAATCCAGGCGAACATGGCCATGGCGGTGAATTTCCGCTTGGCAACCGTCTCGCCGAAGAAAACGCGCGCCGGCTCGTTGCGGATGCGCACGTCGATGCCGACCTGCCGCCACTGGCTCTGCAAGACCTGTTGCACCAGCTCGCGCGTCTTGTTGCCGGCCGTCGTCATGATCTCCAGGCGCAGTGGCTCGCCTTTTTCGTTCTGGCGAATGCCGCCGGCGCCCGCCTTCCAGCCGGCCTCGTCCAGCAGGGCGGCTGCCTGTTTCGGGTCATGGGCGTATTTCGGGATGCCGTCGAAATAGACCCGGTCCAGCGGGTTGGTCTGGCCGTGGGCCGGCGGCTGCTTGCCCTCGAACAGCTGCTGGCTGATGGCGTCGCGGTCGATGGCGTGGACCAGGGCGCGGCGCACCCGCCGGTCGGCCAGCGCCGGATTGTCCAGGTTCAGGTCTATATGTTCGTAGATCAGACCGGATTTGTAGAGCATCTCGAACTTGTCTCCATGGCGCTTCTCGAAGGCCAGCGCCTGGTCCAATGTCAGGCCCAGTTCGCCCGCGATCATATCGACATCGCCCGACAGAAGGTTCGCCGTCAGCGCCGCGGTGTTCCCCACCGCCTTGACGACGATGCGCCTGAAATGCGGTTTCGCACCCCACCAGGTCGGGTTCGGCTCCAGCACGATATGTGAACCCAATGAGACTTCCGTCACCCGGTAGGGGCCAAACCACAGGGCCGGGTTGGTCGTGTCGGTCTCATAGGCGCTACGGTTCTTGTATTCCGCCGGGTCGGCGAAGTTCGGCGCCTCGATATGCGCCGGCAGCACATCGAAATCGTTGATGCCCTGGTAGTCGCAGGTGCGCTTGTTGACATGCATGGTGAAGGTCTTGTCGTCCGTCGCGTCGATCGCGGTGATGCGTTCGTACAACTCCGAACTGGCCACGCCGGTCTTCGGGTGCCGGCCGACCTCCCAGGTGAAGACCACGTCCTTCGTGGTCACCGGCGTGCCGTCGCCCCACACCGCGTCCGGCCGGATCGTATAGGTCAGCGCGATGCCGTCCTTGCCGTCGGCGGTCTTTTCCGGCATCGCCGTGCCCTTGGCGATGTCGGGCAGTTCCGTGCACAGCATGCAGATCAGCTTCCAGTCCGCGTCATAGGCCGTGAAGGGCCGCCGCGCCATGGCCAGCACATAGGATTTGGCCATCATCGAATCGATGTTCGGATTGAAGTTGCCGGGAAACTGGCTGATGCCGATCACCAGCTGGTCCCTCGCCGCCATGGCCGGAGCGCCGGGCGCCGCCGCCGCAAGAAGCGCCAGCCCCACGAGAGCGGATATTATACGCATTATCGAGCCTCCACCGTCGTATTCCCGGTCCCCGGCAATGGTAACACGGGCGGCTGCGATTGCCATCCGCTGCAGCGGGCGACGCCCCGAACCGACCGGAAATCCACCCATCGGGAGCAGATCATACCGGACATCGCCTGCTGGACATAATTTTAACAACATGTACAGTAACAGGGCCTACTAGGAGAGCGACAAATAAAAACAATATCGGTGGCGGGCTTTTTTCACGAAAGGAGACCCTGAACTTGAATAAGAAAAAATACACCATGGGAGTTGTATACGCTTCGCGTTTTCCGTTGTTCGGCGCTGCCGTGGCGCTGCTGGCGCTGACGTTTGCGCCGCTGTCCGCGTCGGCGGACGAGGCGGAGGACGAGGCATATCACCGCGATTATATCTACGGGGTTCCGGTGGAGCCCACCGAAGCCTGGATCATGTCGCGCGGCGGTCGGCTCTACGACAACTGGATCAATACCCAGGGGCACGACAAGCCCAAGGCCACGCATTCGGCCTGGCCGGCGAGCAACACCAAGAAGAAGGGCGGCACGACCTGGCGCTGCAAGTCCTGCCATGGCTGGGATTATCTGGGCAGCGACGGCAAGTATGCCAGCGGCAGCTACAAGACCGGGATAGCCGGGGTCATGCCCTCCAAGGGCAAGAGCGTCGATGCGATCGCCGCCACGATTCGGGACGGGACGCACGGCTTCACCAAGAAAATGTTGTCGGACGAACAGTTGGGTTACCTCGCCGCCTTCGTCTCGCGGGGGCTCGACGACATGAACCGGTATATCGACTCGAAATCGGGCGCGGTCAAAGGCGATCCGAAAAAGGGTGCGTCCATATTCCAGACGAACTGCGCGGCCTGCCACGGTTTCGACGGCCGGGCGCTCAACTGGGGTGACGAGGACGATCCCGCCTTTGTCGGAACCGAGGCCAACGCCAATCCCTGGGAGGTCCTGCACAAGATCCGCAACGGCCATCCCGGAGTCGAGATGATCTCGTTGCGCGCCTTCGATGTCCAGACTGCGGTGGACGTGCTGGCCTATACCAAATTGTTGCCAGTGAAATAAACGAATAATATCGGCGATTAGAGAAGGGCCGCGGTTTCCGCGGTCCTTTTTTTTCGTTCAGCCCGCCGGCGCCCAGCCCTCGGGGTCGTCCAGGAAGGCGCGTACGGTTTTCAGGCCTCCCTTGTCCAGCGAGCCCTCGCTCTCGGCCAGCGCGATAACGTCCCACCAGGTGGCCAGCGCATGCAAGCTGACGCCGGCCTCCCGCAGCTGCTCGATCCCGGCGGGGAAGATGT
>DAOVHN010000112.1 GCA_030671915.1 Pseudomonadota bacterium | reverse complement strand
GGGGGGCGCGAGCGGATGACGACTTCAAGGCCCTGCAGCCCTTTCTCGAGGAAGTTCTGGCCCTGACGCGCGAAGCCGGCGCGGCAAAGGCGCAAGCGCTGGGCCGCCCGGTTTACGACGCGCTGATGGACGAATACGAGCCCGGCGCCGACAGCGCGCGGGTGGTTGCGATTCTGGAAGATTATGCCGGCTTCCTGCCGGAACTTCTCGATGCTGTCCTGGCGCGTCAGGCCCGCGAGCCGGATCCCGTTATGCCCGCCGGTCCCTTTCCCGTCCCCGCCCAGCGCCTTCTGTGCCGCCACATGGCCGAGACGGTGGGTATCGATTTCGACTCCGCGCGGTTGGACGAAAGCCTGCACCCCTTCTCGGGCGGCGTACCGGAAGACAGCCGCATAACCACGCGCTATCACGACGGCAGCTTCCTCGATTCCATGATGGGCGTGCTGCATGAATCCGGCCACGCAATGTATGAACGCGGCCTGCCGACGGCATGGCGCTACCAGCCTGTCGGCGATGCGCGCGGCATGACCCTGCATGAAAGCCAGTCGCTGCTGATTGAAATGCAGGTCTGCCGTTCGCGCGAGTTCTTCGAGTGGGCGGCGCCGGTGATCGCGCGGACCTTCGCCACCGGAGGCCCGGCCTGGACGCCCGGCAATCTGCACCGCCTGGCGACGAGGGTCGAACCGAGCCTGATCCGGGTCGAGGCCGACGAGGTTACCTATCCCGCCCATATCATCCTGCGCACCCGCCTGGAGCGCGCGATGATCGCCGGCGACCTGGCGGTGGCGGGCCTGCCCGGAGCCTGGGGTGACGGTATGGTTGAACTGCTTGGCATAAGGCCGCCGGACGACCGGCTGGGCTGCCTGCAGGATATCCACTGGCCGGACGGCGCCTTTGGCTATTTTCCGACCTACAGCCTGGGCGCAATGGCTGCCGCGCAACTGGCCGCCGCCGCGCGGACAGCGGACCCGCAAATCATGCCGGCGATCGCCAGGGGCGATTTTGCGCCGCTGATGGCATGGTTGCGGCCCAACGTCCATAACAAGGCGTCGCTGGTCTCGACGGACGAGTTGCTGGCAGCGGCAACCGGCAAGCCGCTTGGCGCCGACGCCTTCAAGGAACATCTCAGACGGCGCTATCTGGAAGACGCCTGACTCGCCTTGCCTGCACCGGCCCGCATCGCTAGTTTAGCGCGGTTCATCAATCAGTACGGAACAAGGCGTGCGCTACATCAGCACCAGGGGCGAAGCCCCGATCCTGGAATTCGACGAGGTTCTGCTGGCCGGGCTCGCCACGGATGGCGGGCTCTATATTCCCGAGATATGGCCGCGTTTCTCCGCCGACGACATCCGCGCCATGCGCGGCCTTTCCTATGCGGACCTGGCGACCCGCATCATGCTGCCGTTCCTGGGCGGGCGTATCGCGGAGGCCGATTTCGCCAGCCTCGTGCACGACGCCTATGCCGGATTCGATCACGCCGCCACCGTTCCGTTGAAACAACTCGACGACAATCTCTGGCTCATGGAGCTGTTCCATGGCCCGACGCTGGCCTTCAAGGACGTCGCGCTGCAGCTGCTGGGCCGGCTGTTCGATCATGTGCTGACGCGGCGTGGCGAACGCATCACCATCGTCGGCGCGACCTCGGGCGATACCGGATCGGCCGCCATCGAGGCCTGCCGCGACCGCGAGGCCATCGATATTTTCATCCTGCATCCCCATGGGCGGGTGTCCGACGTTCAGCGCCGCCAGATGACGACCGTGCCGTCGGCCAACGTCCATAACATCGCCATCGAGGGCAGCTTCGACGACTGTCAGGATATGGTGAAGGCGATGTTCGGCGATGCGGGGTTTCGCCAGGAAATGCGGCTTGGCGCGGTCAATTCGATCAACTGGGCGCGGATCATGGCCCAGATCGTCTATTACTTCCGCGCCGCCCTGGCGCTGGGCGCGCCGGACCGGCCCGTGGCGTTCGCCGTGCCGACCGGCAATTTCGGCAATGTCTATGCCGGCTATGCAGCGCACAAAATGGGGTTGCCGGTCGCGCAATTCGCCATCGGCTCCAACCGCAACGATATCCTGACCCGCTTCATGGAAACCGGCGTCATGGAAACGCGCGGGGTCGAACCCTCGCTGTCGCCCAGCATGGACATTCAGGTTTCCAGCAATTTCGAGCGGCTGCTGTTCGACGCCTGCGACCGAGAGGGCGCCGCCGTCATGCAAACGATGATCGAATTTCGCAAAACCGGCCGGCTGACCATCCCTCAAGGCGGCATGAAGGTCATCGAGGCGCTGTTCGACGGCCACAGGCTGGACGACGCCGGAACATTGGCCGCGATCAAGGGCGAGTACGAGGCCAATGGCGAATTGCTGGACCCGCACAGCGTGATCGGCGTGGCGTCGGGCCGCGCCAAGGCGCGCTACCCGGCCACGCCGATGGTCGCGATGGCCACGGCGCATCCCGCTAAATTTCCCGATGCGGTGGAGCGCGCAACCGGCATTCGCCCGCAATTGCCGGACCGTCTGGCCGACCTGTTCAACAGAGAGGAACGATACGATGTCCTGCCCAACGACCTTAACGGCGCGATGACGCATATTCGTGACCGCGTGGCAGCATGACCGTCCGCCAGACAACGCTGGAAAACGGCCTGCGCGTCGTTTCCCACACGATGGACGCGGTGGAGACGGTCTCGGTCGGCGTCTTCATTGACGCCGGCACCCGCAATGAGCCGGTCGAGATCAACGGCGTCGCCCATCTGCTGGAACATATGGCGTTCAAGGGAACCAAACGCCGCTCCGCGCTGGAAATCGTGGCCGAGATCGAGGAAGTCGGCGGCCATCTGAACGCCTATACCTCGCGCGAGCATACCGCCTATTACGCCAAGGTCCTGAAGGAAGACACGCCGCTGGCGGTCGATATTCTGGCCGACATCCTGCAGCATTCCACCTTCGAACCCGAGGAACTGGCGCGCGAGCGCAGCGTCGTGTTGCAGGAGATTGGCCAGGCGCACGACACGCCCGACGACGTGGTATTCGATCACTTCCAGGCTACCGCCTTCCCCGACCAGCCCCTGGGCCGCCCGGTACTGGGCGATGCCGAGCGGGTGCGCGGCATGTCGCGCGAGGCGATCATGGGCTATATGGACGAAGCCTACGGCGCCGGCAGCATGGTGTTGTCGGCGGCGGGCATGATCGAGCACGATCACCTGGTTGCCCTGGCCCGCCACCTGTTCCGCGACCTGCCGGACCGCCGGCCGCTGGGCAACGAAACGGCCGCGTACCGCGGCGGTGCGCATTTGGAAAACCGCGAGCTTGAGCAGGTGCATCTGACGGTCGGTTTCCCGGGTGTTGGCATGCACGACCCCGACATTTACGCCTCGACGGTAATGTCTGCCCTGTTCGGCGGCGGCATGTCGTCACGCCTGTTTCAGGAAATCCGCGAGCGCCGGGGACTGGTCTATTCGATCCACAGCTATTGTTCCTGCTATTCCGACTGCGGCCTGTTCGGCATTTATGCCGGGACCGGCGAGGAGGAGATCGCCGAATTGATGCCGGTGCTGGCCGACGAGGTGCGGCGGCTTGCGGGAAGCCTGGAGGAGGGTGAAGTACGGCGCGCCCGCAACCAGCTAAAGGCCGGAACCCTGATGTCGCTTGAATCGACCTCGTCGCGCGCCGAACAGCTTGGCGAACAGATGCTGGTCTTCGGCCGGCCTTTGCCCATCGACGAGATCGTGGCGCGGATCGACGCTGTCGACGTCGATGCGGTGCGCCAAGTGGCGAACCGGATTTTTACCGGCCGCCCGTCGCTGGCCGCCATCGGGCCGCTGGGGCGCATGATGCCCTACGACGGCTTTGCCGAGCGGCTTTCCACCTGAGACGACCATGTGGGCGCTGTTCCGCAACGCGGTATCCAGTACCGTTCTGACGGGCCCAAGGGTTCTGCTGCGCCCGCCCGCCACCCGTGATGCCGCCGCCTGGGTGGCGACAAGGCGGGCCAGCGAATCTTTCCTGCAGCCGTGGGAGCCGACCTGGCCGCTCGACGGCGCCACGGCCGCGGCCTTCCACCGACGGCGCATCCAGGTCAAGGAAGAATGGCGCGCCGAAACCGGATACGGATTCCTGATATTCGGCCGCGAGGATGGCGAGCTGCTGGGCGGCATCACCCTGTCCAATGTGCGGCTGGGCGTGGCGCAGACCGGCAGCCTGGGCTATTGGGTCGCCGCTGGGCACGCCCGCAAGGGCTATATGACAGAGGCGGTCCGCTGCATCCTGGACTATTCCTTCAACAGCCTGAAGCTGCACAGGGTCGAGGCGGCTTGCCTGCCAGCCAACGAGGCCAGCCGCGGCCTGCTGCTGAAATGCGGTTTCCGCGAAGAAGGCTTGGCGCGGGAACATCTGAAGATCAACGGTCGCTGGTGCGACCATGTTACCTTCGGGATATTGCAGAGCGATCCGCGCACCGGCTCTATTCTTTAGTGTCGAGCGGATTCACGCAATTGATCGTGAGTGCGATCAATCACGATCCGCTCTAGCGCCGATTCGGGTTGATTGGAATCGCCTTTGGCGATCGCCACACCAGAGTATGGGGCCGTCTGGGTTTTCGGAAATTCAACCCAAAAACTACTGGAGTTCTGGGAAGTTATAGCTATATCTGATTTACATGTATTGATCAGAGGAGCGTGTGACAGAGGATGCGTTTAACCGCCTATAGCGATTATGCCCTGAGGGTTCTGATTTATCTCAGCATCCAGGATGAACGGCTTGCGACGATCAGGGAAATCTCCGAGCAGTACGGTATTTCGCGCAACCACCTGATGAAACTGGTCCACGATCTGGGCAGGCACGGGTTCGTCGATACCGTCCGCGGGAAGAATGGCGGCCTGCACATAGGGCGGGATCCGGCAAAGATTACCGTTGGCGAGGTGGTTCGCGCCATGGAGAAGGATATGGCTATAGTCGAGTGTTTCGAGCCTGGAAACTACAACTGCCAGATTGTGAGTGCGTGTGTTCTTGCCGGCGTCATGCACAAGGCGCACAAAGCCTTTCTCGAGGTCCTTGACGGCTACACCATCAAGGACCTTGTTATACCGAAACCTCAACTGATCAAGGCGTTCCCTACAGACGTGTGGTCCGCCGGGCCTGCCCCCATCGTCAATTAAGGGCGAGGTGGACTTTCTCTCATGTGCGCCAGCATGCGCGCGGCCATGACTTTGGGCGTTGTGCCGCTACCGAAGTGGTCGAGATATTTTCCGTCGGGTCCCATGAAATAAGTAACGTCGGAGTGATAGACGAAATACTCGTCCAGGCCCCATCCCTCCTCGAATACCTTGGTTGCGTATACCTTGTAGGCTTTGATCGCCACCGCGACCTGCTCGGGGGTGCCGGAGAGCCCCACCATGCGCGGGTGGAAATGGGAAACGTAATCTTTCATGCCCTCGGGACGGTCCCGCTCGGGGTCGATGGTGATGATGATGGGCACCACCTTTTTTTCTTCCTCGCCCAGTTCGTCCAGGGCATGCGCCATCATGACAGCCGACGTCGGGCATACGTCGGGGCAGAAGGTGTAGCCGAAATAGATCAGCATGAAGCGGCCGCGGAAATCGGCGTCGGTAACCGTGTCCCCGTTGTGATCGACCAGGGTGAACGGTCCGCCGATTTTTCCCTGCATCGGCCCGCCCACGGTGCCGACCGCCACCTCGTCCGCCTTTGCCGTGCCGGCGATCGCCGCTGCGCAAAGGGCGATGCCGGCGATCGCCGCCAACACTGGACGGAAAACTTTCAACTTTAATCCCATGGCGGCCTCCTTTATCGGTGAGCTTTGGCATAAACGACTCCCGAGGCAAACAGCCCCCGACAGCAGCGATGCGCCACTGCCGGGGATTGCCGGCGGAGAGTCACTGCGCCGTAGTTGGTTAGGTGCTGATTGGTCCCGGTTTTCTGATCTGGGTCATCAGATCGTCGTTCCACTCGCCTTCGACCTTGATGTGGGCGGCGGCGCCTCCCATTACGGCCTTGATAAGGTTGTGGTTGAGGTACACGTAAAGCCCGGGCTGGCGGAAGGTGTAGACCATGGCCCCGGCCGAACCGCCCGCGACCCAATAGGTCTCGAGACCAGTCTGCGGTGCGTCCTGGAAAGAACCAGTGGGCCAGACATAATCGCCGTGACCGCCGATCAAATGCGGCTGGGTCGGGTTGTTGGCCTGCATATGCGTGATGAGAACCGTTTCCCCGACCTTTGCGGTCAACGAGTTGTCGCCGGTATAGGCGAAGGCGGCGCCGCCGATGACGACGTGGGTGGGGACGAAATCCCGCATGACCTCAAGCGTGTCGGACATCGAGTCGGCGACATCATTGTAGGACTTGAAATTGCCGTCCTTGTCTTTTGGTATGTAGTAGTCCTGCTCGCCGATGTGCCAGACCTTGTCGTACTTGATTGATTTTCCGTTAGCGTCGGTCAAGCCGTTGCGGGGAAGGACCATGATGGTGCCCGCCATGCCTGAAACACAGTGCAGCGGGATCATCACTCCGCCCGGGGCGCAGTGGTAACAGAAAACGCCGGCCTTCGTCGCCTTGAAACGAAGCACGGCCTCCTCGCCCGGCATAACATGTGTCAATCCGCCGCCGCCAAGCGATCCGGTCGCGGCGTGCAAGTCGATATTGTGCTCCAGGGTGTTGCTTTCCGGGTTGACCAGGGTCACCTCGACGTAGTCGTCCTGATGGCAAACGATCATCGGGGCCGGCACGGAGCCGTTGAAGGTCATGGCCCACATCTTGGTGCCATCGCCGTCGATTTCGATCTGTTTCTCCTCGACGACCAGGCGGACCTCGATGATTTTCGGCCCGCCGCTGGCGACCTGTTCGTGTACGGGCGCGGCTGGCGGAGCGACCATTTTCTGCTTCACGCGCTTCAGTTTGCTTATGTCCGTGGTATCGGCTTGAGCAACTTGAATGCCCGCCTGGACCAGAACCGGAGCGGCCGCCACGGCACCTCCGGTTTTTAATATCTGCCTTCTCGTTAAACTCTGCATCTGCAATGCCTCCCTATCAAACTAGCGAAAAAGAGCCGGGCACCGAAGCAAGTCCGACATCTCCATTTGTCAATCCACGCGACGCCACATGGCTGAATTCAGCGGCTGGACAAGGAAAGGCGTCCTTCACTGACAGACAACTTCTTTCGGATCGGCTTTCCTCGAATGACGGTATGGAAAAAGAATCCCGGCGGTTTTCATAGATGTATACATCGTACATCTTTAAATATCACACCCTGCTTTTAAAAGCAATATGCGCTATACATCTTATGTGTCCTTGTCATGTTGTCATGACCGGATAGGCTGAAACGCTTTGAGGGCCGCTTTCGGAGGTGTTTTAAATGTTTGCGTGAATATACGTGCGGCAACCGGGTCAACGAGCCGCACGCTCGCAAGGGCTATATGACCGAGGCAGTCCGCTGCATCCTCGATTATTCCTTCGGGTCGCTGAAGCTATACCGGGTGGGAGCCGGACCAGACACCACGTGAGTGGCTAATGCG
>DAOVHN010000563.1 GCA_030671915.1 Pseudomonadota bacterium | reverse complement strand
CTTCCTGCTGATTGAATGCCTGGCCGAGGCGGGCGTCGAGGCCGGCCTGCCACGCGACCTCGCCGACCGGCTGGCGCTGGTCACGGTGGCGGGCGCGGGCCAGCTCGCGCTGCGCGGCGACGACGCGCCGGCGCAACTGCGCAAGAACGTCACCAGCCCGGGCGGCACCACCCAGGCCGCGCTGGAAGTGCTGATGGCCGATGACGGGCTGCGGCAACTGATGACCCGCGCGGTCGCCGCCGCCACGAAGCGCGGGCGGGAACTGGCGGGTTAGGGTGGCGGACCTGTCCTCAAGCGCCCGGAAGGTTCAGGTGGCGCTCGAGGCGCGGGGATTTTCCTTCGAAATCCAGGAACTCGACAAATCGACTCGCACGGCCGCGGAAGCCGCGACGGCGATCGGCTGCGAGGTGGCCCAGATCGCCAAATCCATCCTGTTCAGGGGCAAGGAGAGTGGCCGGGCGGTGCTGGTGATCGCCAGCGGCGTCAATCGCGTCGATGAGAAGGCGGTAGCGGCGTTGCTGGGCGAAAAGCTGGGCAAGGCGGATGCCGATTTCGTGCGCGCCGAGACCGGCTTCGTCATCGGCGGCGTGCCACCGGTCGGGCATGATAAACCTATCGAGACCTTCATCGACGAGGACATATTGGCGTTCGACGCGATCTGGGCCGCGGCCGGCACGCCCTTCGCCGTTTTCCGCCTCGACCCGCATTCGCTGGCGGCCCTGACCGGCGGCCGGGTAGCGCGGGTGGGCCTGCCGCCTTCTTGATTCGTATCCATCTGTAAAACGGGCTATGATGGCCCAGCAGATACGGAGGAACCGCCATGGCGAAGAAGCCTTCCACGGGCAAGGGCGGCGCCCGCAAGACCGCCACGAAGGATCTCGAGACCAGGCTGATCGATGCGATGCTGGAACTGGTGGCGCGCGAGGGCTGGCGGGGCGTCACACTGCCCGCAATCGCCGAGGCCGCCGGAGCAAAGCTGTCCGAGCTTTATCCGGCCTGGCGTTCCAGGATGGCGGTGCTGGCCGCCTTCATGCGCCGGATCGACCGCGAGGTCGTCGAGACCGATTTCACCTTCGCGCCCGAAGACACCGCGCGCGACCGGCTGTTCGAGGTATTGATGCGCCGTTTCGACGCCCTGCAGCCACATCGCGAGGCGGTGCAACGGATCCGGACAGACACGATGCGCGACCCGGCCGCATCGGCGGCCATGATGTGTCAATTGGGCTGCTCCATGGCCTGGATGCTGGAAGCGGCGGGCCTGTCGTCGGACGGCGTCGCCGGCAAGATCAAGGTCGCCGGGCTGACCGGCCTGTGGCTGCGCTGCATGGCGGTCTGGATCGAGGACGACAGCAAGGACATGTCGCGAACCATGGCGGAACTGGACCGTGGCCTGAAGCGGGCCGACCGCTGGGCCGAAATCGTGTTCTGCCGCCGCCGGACCGGGGAAGAGACAAGCGCCGAGGCCGCCTGACCCGGCCGGGAGCCCCAAAAAAACGCAGAATTTACTGCGGCGCACAAAAATGGTGCACTGCACAAAAAACTGCTTGACCCTGTGAGAATAGGGCGTATATTACGCTCATGCTGCAGCGCAACAATATCGTTGTGCGATGCAATGGAATTCACAGGAGACTGAAAAATGGCCACCGCCAATCCCTTCGCCGGTTTCGATTTCACCAAGTTCATGGGCGACTTCAGCGTCCCCGCGTTCGACGTCGAGAAAATGATTGCCGTCCAGACCAAGAATGTCGAGACCCTGACCAACGCCAACAAACTGGCCGCCGAGAGCGTCCAGGCGATCTTCCAGCGCCAGACCGCGATCGCCCGCGAGAGCGCCGAAGAGTTCACCGCCGCCTTCCAGGAGATGATGGCCGCCGGCGAGCCCAAGGACAAGATGGCCCGCCAGGCCGACCTGGCCCGCGAAGGTGTCGAGCGCGGCGTCGCCAACCTCAAGGAAATCACCGCCGCGGCGACCAAGACCAACAATCAGGTCTTCGAGATCCTGAACAAGCGTTTCGTCGAGAGCCTCGAAGAAGCCCAGAGCTTCGCGAAGCCCGCCAAGAAGTAGTTCTGCAAGTTCCTTTTTCGGACATCTCCTCCCTTGTCCGAAACCTCCGGCCGCTTCCGTGAAAACGGGGGCGGCCGTATTCTTTTAGCGCCGGCCCGCCCCTTTTCATGATCGGCGCCCGGTGTTAGCGTGCGCCCGGCACAAGACGGCGATATGGGGGGAATCATGTCCATTACCTTCGACGACTTCCTGAAGGTCGATATCAGGGTCGGCACGGTCGTGCGCGCGGAACTTTATCCCGAAGCGCGCCAGCCGGCGTTCAAGCTTTGGGTCGATTTCGGGCCGGAGATCGGCGAGCGCAAGACCTCGGCCCAGATCACCCGGCATTACGACCTCGACAGCATTGTCGGCAAACAGGTGGTCGCCGTAACCAACTTCCCG
>DAOVHN010000625.1 GCA_030671915.1 Pseudomonadota bacterium | reverse complement strand
TCAGGCTGTCGTAATGGGGAGGCACCATGTAACCCGAATAGATCGCCGAATCGACGCGCACGCCAAGGCCCCCCGGCGCGTGATAATCGGTGATGCGGCCGGGCGAGGGGACGAAGGTTTCCGGGTGCTCGGCATTGATGCGGCATTCGATGGAATGGCCGTTCATATGGATGGCGTCCTGGCCGTAGCCCAGCGGCGCGCCGGTCGCGACCCGCAGTTGCTCGCGCACCAGGTCGACATTGCAGATCATCTCGGAAATCGGATGCTCCACCTGCAGGCGGGTGTTCATTTCGATGAAATAGAACTCGCCGTTCTCGTAGAGGAACTCGATGGTGCCGGCGCTGCGATATTTGATCTTCGACAGGGCGTCGGTGACGATGCCGCCGATCTTCGCGCGCACCTCTGCATTCAGGGCCGGCGAGGGCGCTTCCTCCAGCACTTTCTGGTGGCGGCGCTGCAGCGAACAGTCGCGCTCGCCCAGATGCACCACGTTGCCCTGGCCATCGCCCAGAACCTGCACCTCGATATGGCGCGGCTGGCCGAGATATTTCTCGATATAGACGGCGTCATTGCCGAAGGCGGCCTTGGCCTCGGTGCGGCAAAGCGACAGCTTGGGTGCGATTTCCTCCGCCGACCAGGCCACCTGCATGCCCTTGCCGCCGCCGCCGGCGGTCGCCTTCATGATTACCGGATAGCCGATATCGTTGGCCAGTTCGACGGCCTCGTCCGCGTCCTCGATAGCGCCGTCGGAGCCGGGAACGCAGGGGATTCCCAGCTTCATGGCCTCGCTACGGGCCGTGATCTTGTCGCCCATCATGCTGATATGTTCGGGCGTCGGGCCGATGAAGGTGAAGCCGTGCTCCTCCACCATCTCGGCGAACTTGGCGTTTTCCGACAGGAAGCCGATGCCGGGGTGGATCGCGTCGACGCCGGTGATGGTTGCCGCCGACAGGATCGCGGTGATGTTCAGATAGCTCTGGGCCGACGGCGGCGGCCCGATGCAGACCGACTCGTCGGCCAACCGCACATGCATGGCGTCTTCGTCCGCGGTGGAATGCACGGCCACGGTGCGGATGCCCATTTCCTTGCAGGCGCGATGGATGCGCAGCGCGATTTCGCCGCGGTTGGCGATAAGGACTTTTTCGAACAAGAGACCGCCCGCCTATTCGATGATAATCAGGGGGTCGCCGAATTCCACCGGCTGGGTGTCCGACACAATGATCGCCTTGACGGTGCCGCCGCGCGGAGCGGGGATCGGGTTCATCACCTTCATCGCCTCGATGATCATCATCGTATCGCCTTCCTTCACCTGTGAGCCGACGGAAACGAAATGGTCGGCACCCGGCGAGGAGGAAAGATAGACGGTGCCGACCATCGGCGAGGAGATCGTTCCCGGATGTTCCGCCGCGCTCTCGGCCGCGGGCGGAGCTGCTTCGGCCACCGCGGGCGCTGCCACCGGGGCGGGCGCGGCCTGCGCGACTGCCGGGGCCGCCACGACATTTACCTGCTTGGAAAGCCTCAGCGTGCTGTCGCCCTGCGTCAACTCGACCTCGGTAAGGCCGGCGTCCGACATGATTTCGGCGATTTCGCCAATCAGCTTGCTGTCGAAATCGGCTATCTTTTTTGGTGGCATGTTTGTCCTGCTGTTCAGTCTAAGATATCGGCCATGGCATCCAGGGCCAGACTATAACCCTTCGCGCCGAAGCCGCAAATAATCCCCTTCGCCAGCGGCGAAAGCCAGGAATGATGGCGGAATTCTTCCCGCGCGAAAACGTTGGAAAGATGAAGCTCGATGAAGGGAACTTCCGCGGCCACCAGCGCGTCGGGAATCGCGATGGAGGTGTGGGTGTAGGCCCCGGCGTTCAATATGATCCCGGCCTGCGTCCCGCGCGCCTCCTGGATCCAGGTAACCAGTTCACCCTCCAGGTTCGATTGCCGGCAGGTCACGGCCAAGCCCAGCGCCGCGCCATGCTTGGCGCAGGCGGCCTCGATATCGGCCAGCGTCGTGCTGCCGTAAATCGCCGGCTCACGAGTCCCCAACATGTTCAGATTGGGGCCGTTGAGCACCAGAAC
>DAOVHN010000508.1 GCA_030671915.1 Pseudomonadota bacterium | reverse complement strand
TTGTCGAAAAACTCGCTGGCCGGGGTTTGTTCCTCGATCCGTCCGTCATGGATGAAGGTGGTGTCGTCGGCGACCCGTTTTGCCTGGGCCACGTCGTGGGTGACCAGAACGACCTTGGTTCCGCGCGCCTTCGCGTCGCCGATCAGCGCCTCGATCGCCGCGGTGGCGGCCGGGTCCAGGTTGGCGCAGGGTTCGTCCAGCAGCAGCACCTCGGGGTCGGGCGCCAGGGCCCGCGCGATCGCCAGGCGCTGCTGCTGCCCGCCCGACAGAAGCCGCGCCGGGGCGTCGGCGAGATGTTTCAGCCCGGCCCGGGCCAGGGCTTGCAGGGCGCGGCTGTTCCGCTCCGCCAGCGTGCCGTCGCGCAGCGCGTAACGCACATTGGCTTGTACCGAGCGGCGCAGCAGAACCGGCTTCTGGAAAACCAGGCCGACGGCGGGCGCGCGGGCGCGGTCCGGCCGCCCGCCGGCCCAGGTGACGATCCCCGAATCCGGTTTGATGAGGCCGGTCAGCAAGCGCAACAGCACACTCTTGCCGGCGCCGTTCGGGCCCATGATGACCGACACGCCCCCACCCGCGATCGCCAGGCTGATATCGTCGATGATGCGCCGCCCGCCGCCCTCCCTCACCAGCCCACTCGCCTGAATGGGCAGGACGTTATGCATGGGCCGACCCGGCGGCGGTGGCGCGCAGCCCCATGACGCCCGCATTGACGATAACGGCCAGCAACAGCAGCACGACGCCCAGTCCCAGCGCCAGCGCCAGGTTGCCCTTCGAGGTTTCCAGCGCGATGGCCGTGGTCATGACCCGGGTCACATGGTTGATATTGCCGCCGACGATCAGCACCGCGCCGACCTCCGCCACCGCGCGGCCGAAGCCCGCCAGCATAGCGGTCAGCAGGCTGTAACGCGCATCCCACAGCAGGGTCGCCACCATGCCCCAGCGGCCGATGCCCAGCACCCGCAGCAGCTCGTCATATTCGCCGTGCATGTCCTCGATGGTCTGGCGCGTCAGCGCCGCGACGATGGGGATCACCAGGATCGATTGCGCGATGATCATGGCGGAAGGGGTGTAGAGCAGGGCCAGCGGTCCCAGCGGCCCGGCGTTGGACAGGCTCAGATAAACCAGCAACCCGACCACGACGGGCGGCAGCCCCATCAGGGAATTCAGCAGCACGAGAACACCACCGCGGCCGGGAAAGCGGGCGACCCCCAGGATCGCGCCCAGCGGCAGGCCGATCAGGCCGGATATCAGGACGGCCGTCAGGCTGACCCGCAGCGACAGGCCGATGATCTCCATCAAGGCCGGATCGAGCCCCAAAAGCAGCCCGAAAGCCTCGCCGAACGCCGCGCCGAAATCCTGCATGTCGCCTCCCTCTCCCGTTGGAGGGAAATATGCAGTTATATGTAGGTTTGTCCAATAGCGGGGCTAATATCGAAAAATATGCAGGATTACACGTAATAACGACAGCGGCTTTTATGGATTTGAATTTCGTTGCACAGCCGCGCCGGCCTCGTACCAGGGCTTCGTCTTCGAGACGATGCGCACGACCGAGAGCATGACCGGAACCTCGACCAGCACGCCGACAACGGTGGCCAGCGCGGCCCCGGAGTCCAACCCGAACAGGCTGACCGCCACGGCGACCGCCAGTTCGAAGAAGTTGCTCGCCCCGATCAGGGCCGATGGCGCCGCCACGCAATGGGCCTCGCCCACCGTGCGGTTAAGCAGGTAGGCCAGGCCGGAATTGAGGTAGACCTGGATGAGAATAGGTATAGCCAACAGTGCGATTATGAGAGGTTGGGCAATGATTTTATGGCCCTGAAAGCCAAATAAAAGGATCAATGTAGTCAGCAGCGCCAGCAGCGAGACGGTGTTGAAGGGCTTGAGCACGCGTGACAGCATCGCGTCCCCGCCGGCGGCCAGCAGCCAGCGCCTGAGAAGCTGCGCGGCGACGACCGGCACCACGATATAAAGCACGACCGACAGGAACAGCGTTTGCCAGGGCACGATGATCGCCGATATGCCGAGCAGCAGCCCGACGATCGGGGCGAAGGCGAAGACCATGATGACGTCGTTCAGCGCGACCTGCGACAGGGTGAAATGCGGTTCGCCGTCGGACAGGTTGCTCCACACGAAAACCATGGCCGTGCAGGGCGCGGCGGCCAGCAGGATCAACCCGGCGATATAGCTGTCGATTTCGCCCGCCGGCAGATACGGGCGAAACAGATAGCCGATGAACAGCAGGCCGAGCGCCGCCATCGAGAACGGCTTGACCGCCCAGTTGATGAACAGCGTCACTCCGATGCCGCGCCAATGCTCGCGCACCCGCGACAGCGCGCCGAAGTCGATCTTCACCAGCATCGGCACGATCATCGCCCAGATCAGCACCGCGACCGGCAAATTGACCTGGGCGATCTCGGCCTCGCCTATAACCTGGAAGAGGCCGGGCATGAGGTAGCCCAGCGCAATTCCCACCAGGATGCAGAGTGCGACCCAGACGGTCAGGTATCGTTCGAATAATGACATTGATTTCCCGTTCGGTTCGGTGTTCGGGTCAGGACGATGCCGGCCGGGCGCCGGCGATCGCGCCCGCCAGGTCGCCGCAGAGTTCCGGGCGGCCCTCGCAGCAATCCTCGGTCAGGTAGGACAGCAGCAGCCGCGTGCCCTCGATATCGGCGGCATAGATCACATGCCGGCTTTTCCGGTGCGACCGG
>DAOVHN010000742.1 GCA_030671915.1 Pseudomonadota bacterium | reverse complement strand
GTGCGCTTGGTGGGCACATATTCCTTGAGCGCGATCACGCTGGGCAGGCGCATTTCCATCGAGGGCGAATGCACGTGCGTATCGTATTCCGACACGATATTGACGCGATCGAGGACGACGGCTTTGACCGTTTCCTGCCAGGGCCACAGAGACAAGGGGAAGTAGCTGAGCGGCCGGAAATCGGCGTTCAGCACCAGGGCCGGGCAGTTATATGGGTCTGGGTCCATCCTCTTGGCTTCTTAGGTTACCGCCAGGGAAAATCCCCCGCCGGCACCTATTAAATAATCGACTCCTTAAATAAATACAAGATGTTGGGGCGGGTGGCGCGAATTCTTCATCATAAGGGGCTCTGCCGTCTACCGCCCGGTCGCCGAATAGTAATGCCACAGCAGCAGCGCGGCCGGGCCGCGCCAGGGGCGCCAGGCCTCGGCGATTTCCGTGAGGGCGGTCCGGTTCGGACGATCGTCCAGCCGTTTCAGCCGCTGCGCGCCGATCATCAGGGCAAGGTCGTCGGCCGGGAAGGCGTCGGGCCGGCCCAGCGCGAACAACAGGTATATCTCTGCGCTCCAGCGGCCGATTCCCTTCAGGGCCACCAGATGTTCGATGACCGTCTCGTCGGGCAGATGGGCCAGTCCGCCGAGATCGACGGCGCCGGTGACGACGGCCTCGGCCAGACCGCGGGCGTAATTTGCCTTCTGGCGGCTGAGCCCGGCGGCGCGCAGCGCGTCCTCGTCCAGCGCCAGGACGGTTTCGGGCCCCAGCGGGTCGGCCGCCGCCACCAGCCGGTCCCACACGGTCTGCGCCGCGGCCTTGGAAATTTGCTGCGAGACGATGGCGCCCAGCAAGGCCTCGAAGCCGGGTTCGCGGCTGCGCAATTCCGGCGACCCAACCTCGTCAAGCGCCCGGGCCACGTCGGAATCCATGCGGCCGAGGGCCTGCAATCCCTCGGTGAGTGTATTTTCGTTGAGCGTTACGGTTAGCGACATAGCGCGAGATTACGCCATCCCGGCCACAGCGAAAAGGGGGGCGCGCGAGCTATCCACACAAGGCGCGTTTTCGTAGACGAAAATCGACAGAGCGATTTCGTTCGTGGACATTTCGCTCACCCTTCCCATTCGGCCGACTTTGCTGTTACACCCGGTCGTCGGCCCGCCTATATTCGGCGGGCCATGCCCGCACCCGCAAACATCGTGACCCGCTTTGCGCCCAGCCCAACCGGGCGGCTGCATGTCGGCCACGCCTACAGTGCGCTGTTCGCCGCGCGGGCGGCGCAGGGCGGGCGGTTCCTGCTGCGCATCGAGGATATCGACCTGGGCCGCTGCCGGTTGGAATTCGAAGAGGGGATCTACGAGGATCTCGCCTGGCTCGGCCTGGAATGGGCGACACCGGTGCGGCGCCAGTCGGATCATTTCGACGATTACCGCGCGGCATTGCGGAAACTGGATGAGAATGGGCTGATATATCCCTGTTTTTGCACCAGAAAGGATATCCAGCGTGAAGTCGAACGGGCCAGCCAGGCACCGCATGGGCCGGACGGCGTTCTCTATCCCGGAACCTGCCGCGCCCTGTCTGCGGACGAGCGCAAGACGTTGATCGCGGCGGGCGAGG
>DAOVHN010000062.1 GCA_030671915.1 Pseudomonadota bacterium | reverse complement strand
TTATTCTACAGGAATCTCGCATTTCAAGTGGTCCTATTTTCGGGGGGCAGTCCAACCCCACACCCTATCCCCTCTAACTTCCACAAGCTTTACTGGCAGTAGCTTATTGGTTAAATCCTCATCGCTTCTGGTATAGACCTTTATGTAGTTATCGGTGAGGCCAGACCAGATGCCATCACCAGACTGCTTCTCCCACAATGCCGTCATCGTCCTGCCCAAAAACTGCCTCCTGAAATTCTCGGCGCTTTCCTCATTTACCTGGTTAACGGATGCCTGGGTTGCGAAATATTCATACAGCCCCGCCGGGAAGAACTTCTCCCCGACCTGCATGAGCTTGATAGCGTGGAAAAACGCCGGCGCGGACATGCTCTTTGGAATGAAACCCGCGGCGCCGCTGGCCAGCGCGCTGGACGCCAGCCTGACATCCTCCGAGCCCGAGAAAATAGCACAAGGCACCTTGGGATGGCGGCTGCGGAGGCGCTCCAGCCCCTCTACCCCGCCCAGGCCAGGCAGATCGTAATCGACGAGAACGATCTCGACCGTGCCGTCGCGGTCCATCTTTTCCATGGCGTCATCGAGCGAGCCTGCCTGCAAAACCTCCGAGTCGGCCTCGTTGTCTTTCACCAGTTGGGCCAGCGCATCGGCCAGCAACAGATGATTGTCAGCGATAAGAATTTTCATTCCCTTGGCGCACCCTTCTTGCGATTATCCAGAATTCCAGGAGCGATGTTCTTTGCATCGCCGCCCGCATTCTTTCAGATGAGAAGCCATAATACAACTGTCAGCACCCTATATACCACAGTATATTGATAAATATTAAGATAAATATAGGGGACCCTTATTCAGTTTGACTCCAACAACTGAGAGAGGCAGGGTCGCGCCGCGACGAGTGGCCGCAGGCCACGGATTTATACTTGAAATATTATCACACGCTCATAACTGTCGAAATCTGTGAGCTGGCCGGCGATCCTTTTTCTCCACCGAGATTGAAACGACCAATGTTGCAAAAAGCCACTTTTCTCTTTTTTTTGTACGCCTTCGGCGCACCCGCGCTGGCGCAGTCGGAATTTCACGTCACAAAAAGTGAGTTGGACGACCGCAAGGCGGTATTCGGCACGGTGCAAAGCGTGGATGTTGTCGCGGCCCGGGCGCGAATCGGCGGGACGACCCGCGGGCTTGGGGTTGATGAAGGATCGGCGGTTACCGCCGGCGAGGTTATAGCGACGATCGAGGACCCGAAGCTGGGCCTGCGGATGGCCTCGCTGGATGCCCGCATTCGCGCGCTGGACGCGCAGCGGAAATTGGCGCAAACGGAACTGAACCGGATGCGGAAACTTCGGACGAGCGGCACCATCAGCCAGGCCAGATTGGACGAGGCGCAAACCAACCTGAATGTAGCGACCGGCAATCGGGCCGCCCTTATGGCCGAGCGCGCGGTGCTGGAGCAGCAGACGTCGGAGGGCGCGGTGCTGGCCCCGGCGACCGGCCGCGTGCTGCGCGTCCATGTGACCGAGGGCTCCGTAATCATGCCGGGCGAGCCCGTGGCGACCATCGCCGCCGAACGCTATGTGCTGCGCATTGAACTGCCCGAACGCCATGCGCGCTTCGTCCGCGAGGGCGACGAGGTGCTGATCGGCGAACGTGGTCTGGCGCCCGGCGATCCGGATAGCCAGCGCAAGGGGATCATAATCCAGGTCTATCCGGAAATCTCCCAGGGCCGCGTTATCGCTGACGTAGAGGCCCCCGGGCTGGGCGATTATTTCGTTGGCGAACGCACCCGCGTCCATATCGCCACGGGCAAGCGCAAGACTATCCTCGTCCCCGCGGAATATCTGCGTCAGCGCTACGGCGTGGTCTTTGTCACGGTGAAGGACGAGGGCGAGGTCATGGTGCAGCCGGGCCAGCGCCTTGGCGACCAGGTCGAAATCCTGTCGGGGCTGAAGCCCGGCGACATTCTGCTGCAACACTAATACCAAGGATCGTTGATAATGAACCAATTGATGGCGCGCGGCGTTGCGGCCCGCTTGTGATGCAAGGCACCACGGCGCGAACCACGCTTGATGAGCGGACAAGGGAAACCGGTCAAATGAGTCATTATCAACGAGCCTTGGTATAATCTGCCCGGAGCAATCGATATGAACCTTGGTATCGCCGGGCGCCTGACGCAGGCCTCGATCGCGTCCCCTCTGACGCCACTGCTGCTGATCGCATCGGTTCTGGTCGGCCTGCTGGCGTTGGCCGTGCTGCCGCGCGAAGAGGAACCGCAGATCAGCGTTCCCATGGTGGACATCCTGGTGGCGGCCAACGGGCTAAAGGCCGAGGATGCGGTGGAGTTGGTCACCAAGCCGCTGGAAGACATCGTCAAGAGCATCGACGGTGTCGAGCATGTCTATTCGCAGTCGCTGGACGACCGGGTCGTGGTGACGGCGCGCTTTTTCGTCGGCACCTCGGCCGACGCCGCAATCCTGCGCGTCCATGAGGAAATCAGCGCCAATCTGTCCAACATCCCATTGGGCATTCCCGAGCCGCTGATCATTGGGCGCGGCATCAACGATGTCGCGATCGTCACCCTCACGCTGGCCCCGCGCGCCGATCTCGCGCCCGCCGCGGCCGAGCGCTGGGACGACAATGCGCTGTACAACATCGCCGAAGAACTGCTGCATGAGTTGATCAAGGTGGAGGATGTGGGCCTTACCTATATCGCCGGCGGCCGCCCCGATCAGATTCGTGTCGAACCGGACCCCGAGCGCCTGTCGCTCTACGGGGTTACGCTGAACCGGCTGGTCGAGAAGATCGAAAACGCCAACCGCTCCTTCGTGGTGGGACGCATTCGCAAGGACAATGCCGACATCCCCGTCGTGGCCGGCCAAACGCTGAGCGGCATGCCCGATATCGGGCTGCTGGTCATCGCCACCCATGACGGGCGGCCGGTCTATGTGAAGGACGTCGCCAATATCGTCGTCGGCGCCGCGCCGCTGGAACATCAGGCCTGGCATATCGAGCCGTCGGTGGATGGCGATATGCGGGTGTTGCCGACCGTCACCCTGGCCATCGCCAAGCGCGAGGGCGCCAATGCGGTCGTGGTGGCCGACCGGCTGTTGGAGCGGCTGGAAACGGTGCGCGGCGAACTGGTGCCGGAAAACATCGCGGTTCATGTCACGCGCAATTACGGCGAGACCGCGCTGGACAAGGCCGACGAACTGCTGCTGCATCTGGGCATCGCGACCGTCAGTATCGTCATCCTGATCGGCTTTTTCGTCGGCTGGCGCGAAAGTGGCGTGGTGCTGGTCATCATCCCCACCACCATCCTGCTGACCTTCCTCGCCTCATACCTGATGGGCTACACCATCAACCGGGTCAGCCTGTTCGCGCTGATCTTTTCCATCGGCATCCTGGTGGACGACGCCATCGTGGTGGTGGAGAACATCGTGCGCCATTGGCGCATGAAACCAGGCGCCGATCCGATGAAAACCGCCGTCGAGGCGGTGGCCGAAGTCGGCAATCCGACCATCGTCGCGACCCTGACCGTAATCGCCGCCCTGCTGCCGATGATGTTCGTCAGCGGTCTGATGGGGCCCTATATGGCGCCGATTCCCGCCAACGCCAGCGCGGCGATGTTGTTCAGCTTCTTCATCGCCGTGATGGTCGCGCCCTGGCTGCTCCTGAAGTTTGGCGGTGGCAAGCAGGCGGCGGGCGGCGATGGCGGGCACGGTCACGAAGGCCGCATGAGCCGCTTGTATCGCAAGGCGGCGCGCCCGATCCTGAAGAGCAAGGCCCGGTCATGGACCTTCCTGCTGATCGTCGGCGTCGCAACGGTCGCGTCGACCGTCATGTTCGCCACCCGCTCGGTAACCGTGAAGCTGCTGCCCTTTGACAACAAGTCGGAACTGCAGGTCATCGTCGACCTGCCGGAGGGGTCGAGCCTCGAGGCCACCCAGCGGGTGCTGATCTCTGCGGCGCGCAAAATGGCCGACCTGCCGGAACTGGCCCATATCCAGGCCTATGCGGGCACCGCCGCGCCGTTCAATTTCAACGGGCTGGTGCGCCATTATTACCTGCGCACGGCACCCGAAATGGGCGACCTGCAGGTTAATCTGAAACCCAAGCATGACCGTGACCGGGCCAGCCACGACATTGCGCTGGATATCCGCGCGCGGCTGGCCGGGTTGGATATACCCGAAGGCGCCTCGATCAAGGTGGTCGAAGTGCCGCCGGGCCCGCCGGTGCTATCGACCCTGCTGGCGGAAATCTACGGGCCGGATGCGGAAACCCGCCGCAACTACGCCGCCAGGGTCCGCCAAGCCTTCGAGGCCGTTGATTTCGTGGTCGATACCGACGACAGCTTCGGTCATCCCACCCAGCGGCTGCGCCTGTCGATCGACCAGGACAATCTGGAGTTTCACGGCGTCGAGGAAGAAGCGGTTTACGACACCATCGCGGCCCTGTTCGGCGGCATCAGCGTCGGTTATTCGCATCGCGGCGCCGGCGCCAACCCGGTTGAGATCGCCATCCGCCTGCCGAAGGCCGATCTCGGCCCGGGCGAACGGCTGCTCAGCACCCCGGTGCCGGGCCGCAAGGGCATTGTGGAACTGGGCGACGTGGTGGAATGGAAATACGAGAAAGCCTCGTACCCGCTGTTTCGCCACGGCGGCCGCTTCACCGAGATGGTGATGGCTGATCTGGCCGGCCAATACGAGGCGCCGATCTACGGCATGTTCGCCGTGGAGGACGCCATCGCCGAGCAGGACTGGGGCGCGGACGGCCCGCCGGAAATCCGCTACCGCGGCCAGCCGGACGACGAATCGCACGCCACCCTGCTGTGGGACGGCGAGTGGGAGATCACCTGGACCACCTTCCGCGACATGGGTGGCGCCTTCATCGTGGCGCTGCTGGGCATCTATCTGCTGGTGGTCGGCCAGTTCCGCAGTTTCAAGTTACCGCTGGTGATCCTGACTCCGGTGCCGCTGACCATGCTCGGCATCGTGATCGGGCATTGGCTGTTCGACGCGCCCTTCAGCGCCACCTCGATGATCGGGTTTATCGCGCTGGCCGGCATTATCGTGCGCAACTCGATCCTGCTGGTCGACTTCATCCGGCAGGAGCAGGCGAAGGGCACGCCCCTGCGCCCCGCCCTGATCGAGGCCGGCGCCATCCGTTTCCAGCCGATCTTCCTGACCGCGGTGGCGGCGATGATCGGCGCGGCCTTTATCCTGGCAGACCCGATCTTCCAGGGGCTGGCGATCTCGCTGGTGTTCGGGCTGGCCTCATCGACGGCGCTGACCCTGCTGGTGATCCCCGCGATCTACATCGTCTTCCGCGACGACGGCTCCGACCTGCCGGGGGAATGAGGAAACAATCCGCTACTCGGCCTTAACGATACTGGTATCCCAGCCGTCGAATTTGGCGTCGCAGGCCTCGGCCAGGTCCATGAGGTCGAGGCAGGTTTCGTCGATGGATTCCTTGTCCACCGGCATATCGAGCCAGATTTGCAGCTTGTAGGGCAGTTCGTCCGATTCGGCGGAATGCGACTCCTCGCGTATTTCATAGCCGGCGGCTTCGACGGCTTTCCTGAACCGCGTCCTTGAGGGTTCGTCGGCGAAACTAATCCGGAAATCGACCTCGCGCGGCATGGAATGCTGGTCGCCATGTTCTTCCATATTCCGCAGGACGCCGTCATTCATCAGCCCTTGCAGTTCTTCTGGAGTCGGATAGAGGATCTTGAAAAAATCCTTCCATTCGGGGTCGGCTTTGGCGTTCAACTGGAAGCGATAGTCGTTGAACGCCGGTAGCGCCGCGTTGATCCGCTCCTTGGCAATCGTCGCATTGGGCACGTAACAGAAGAACACCACCATGCCGCCGCTGGTGATGCGGCCCACATAGCGGCCGCGTAGCTCCTTGCCGACGACCCGCTCCAACGCATCCTCGACGCCGGCGACGGGGCCGTCCAGTTCCTTGCGGCTGGGAAACCCGTCGGCGTCCGCCTGGCGAAGCTGCATGGCCAGCAGGCAGAGATACTTGTCGTCTCCCTTGCCCGACGGGCGCGCGTCCACGTCGAGCGAAATAAGAGCGGGTTTCCCCTGCTCCGACCGAATAAACAGATTCCAGCCCATTGCCACCTCAGATCTCCACTGCCATGCCCGTTTCATATAGGGGCGGAAGCTAACGGGGAAGAGCTAAGGGAAGCTTTACCTGTGGAAATGAATGCGGTTTCTGCCTCCCAGCCGCTAATCTGTGGCGCGATTTGGCAGATTTCTGGCGGTTTGGCATGGAATGCGTTACCCTGTCCTCAGCAGGGAGACCGTCATGCATATCGTCATCGAACCGAAAGATTTCCGAAAGCTCAGCACCGACACCCAGCGTGAGCTAATCCGTAAATTCGCAGATCCCAAGCTGTTGCAGTCGAAACGAACCGCGAGTTCCGCCGAGACGAACTGGAAAAAGCCGATTGATTTGAACAAGACCCTGGCGCAGCGCCTGGTGAACGGCTTGTCGGAGAATCACCGCAAGCGGCTGGAGGTATTGGTCCGGAACAACGGCCGGGCCCGGATGACGGAGCTTCTGGCGGTGACCGGCGACAGCCACTGGCGGGCGTTGTCGCTGTTCGAGGGCGCCATGACCCGCCGCCTGCGCCGCCTGATCGGCGATGTCGAAAAGAAGGCTCATCTGATCGGCTGGGATTACGATTCCACGGTCTGGGACAAGGACCATAAGGAAATCGAGGATGGCGTCTATTACGTCACGCCAAGAACCGCGAAGGCTCTGAAATCGGTTTTGCTTGGTTAGGCTCTAAATAACCAGTTCCGCCCCCGGGCGGCCGTGAAAATAGCCGTTGGATGGCGGCGCGAAGGCGGCGACGGTCTCAATGATCCGGCGCGCCCGCGGCAGGTCGCGGTTGCCGTCGAGTAGCCCTCGCCAGACATGGGCGATCGCGGCCATGTCGATCCTGTGGGGCGATAGCCGGAAACGGGTGATTCCCATTTCAAGCAGTTCATCGATCTCGGCGCTTAGTTCGACGATGGAGTGCGACAGCGTCTGGATGCCGTTGACGGCGAGAAATTCTTCGCCGTCCAGCGTATCCACCGGCATGCCGTCTGGATCCTTATCACAGACATACTGGCAACCGTCCTTGTGCAGCCCGTGCGCCCGCGCATGGTAGCAGCGCGCCGACAGGGCCAGCGGCATACGCCCGAATACCTGTATTTCCAATTCCGCGTCGCCCGCCGACTCCACCAGCCGGGCGATGGCCTCGCGCGGTAGCTCCGGCGGCAGGCAAATTCTCGTGGCGCCCCGCGACACCAGCCATTGCAACGTGCCCTCGTTATAGACATTGACCAGCGGTCCGATCGCATGCGGCCGCCCCTGCAGCAGCGGCAAGGCGGTGATGTCGTTGGCCTCGACAAGACCATCGCTGGACTCGACGAGATCCCGGGTCGCGGCCAATTCCTTTTCGTCGGCGATCAGGCCATAGCTGGACCAGACGATTTCCTTGCCGGCATCCGCCAGTTCCCCGGCGGCTTCGGCCAGGGTCGCGCCCAATAGCGGTTCGCGCTTGGCGCATACGACCTCGCCCATGCAGACTGTATCGACCGGCGCCAGTTCGGCGATGCGGCTATAGAATTCAGCGGTCCAGTCGGCCGGCCAGTTGAACAGCAAGGGCCCGAGGGTCAGTTTGGCGGCGTCGCTCATCGCCAGCCTTTCTCGTAGGCGCCGGTGGATTGCCGGCCACCTTCGGTGATCGACGACAGGTCGCCCGCGCCCGGCCGTTCGCCACGCGCGGCAGCATCGACCGCCCGTCGGAAGGTGGAAACCACCTGCGCGACATAGGCCTTGCCGCGCTGTCGGCCCTCGATCTTCAGGGCGGTAACGCCCGCATCCATCAATTCCGGCAATATATTCGATACGTCCAGCGACGCTGGTTCTTCAAATAGATAGGAATCACGGTTGCGGGCCCTGAATCGTCCCTTGCAGAGGGTCGGATAGCCCGCCGGCTCGCCTTCGCGAAATTTGTTGATGGTGAAATCGCCAAGCCGGGACACCAGTTGCCCGTCGCGTTCTTCATATTGGACATGTTCGGCCGGCGAGCAGACGCCATTCATGTTGGGTGACTCGCCGGTCGCATATGAGGACAACAGGCATCGCCCCTCGGCCATCACGCACATGCCACCGAAGGCGAAGACCTCCGTCTGCACCTCTACCGCATCGTTGATGCGCGCGATCTCCTCGACCGTCAGCACGCGGGGCAGCACCACGCGTTTCACCCCGAATTCGTCGCAATAGAAACGGATGGCCTCGGCATTGGCGGCCGACGCCTGGACCGACAGGTGCCGCCTGAGATCGGGATGGTTTCGCCGGGCATAGTCCAGCAACCCGATATCGGCCAGAATCACCGCCCAGGCGCCCAGCGCGGCCGCGTCGTCCACCGCCTTCGTCCAGGGGCCGGGGTTGCCGGCCCGGGGATAGGTGTTGATGGCGACCAGCACCTTCACGCCCTTCGAGCCGGTATATTCAATGCCCTCGGCCAGCTCGTCGCGGCTGAAATTCAGGCCGGGGAAATTCCGGGCGTTGGTCTCGTCCCGAAAACCCAGATAGATGGCGTCGGCGCCCGCATCGACCGCCGCGCGCAGCGATGCGGGCGTGCCCGCCGGGCAGACCAGTTCCAGGGCGCCGCCGGTCACGATTGGCGCTCCCGGCGCCGGGTCGGCATGTTGGCGACGGTTTCATCGAGATCGCGCAACTGCGCCTCCTGCGCGTCGCAGCGCCGCTGCACCGGGGCAATCAGCGCCGCCCGCAGGGTTTCCAGGTCGCGTTCCGCGCGCCGGTATAGCGTGCCGCCGAGATCGGCCACGGCGCGGGCGGGGCCGCCCAGCGGACCCAATGGCCGGAGCAGATCGTCGAACAGCGAAATATCCGCGCCGTCCACCGCGTTGCGCAGGGCGACC
>DAOVHN010000185.1 GCA_030671915.1 Pseudomonadota bacterium | reverse complement strand
GGACTCGCCGGCCGAGGTGGTTCGCTCGCCGTTGCTGGGCGAACATACCGACAACATCCTGCGCGACGTCGTCGGCATGTCGGATGACGAAATCGCCGCGGCGAAGGAAGAAGGCGCGGTCTAACGGCCGCGGCCAATATCGAGAGGAACAACCATGCGTATCATCGTCAACGGCCAGCAGGCGTTCGGCAAGGCCAGCCTCGAGGCGATCCTCGACAAGGGCGAGGACGAAGTCGTCGCCGTCTATACGGCCCCCGACAAGGAAGGCAAGCCGGTCGACCCGATCAAGGAATTCGCCCTGGAGCGCGGCGTGCCCGTGATCCAGCCGGCGAACTACAAGGACAAGGAAATCCTCGACGAGATGCGGGCGCTGAATGCGGATCTGATGGTCATGGCTTTTATGATCATCTTCGTTCCGGAAGAAGCGCGGAATATCCCGACGCACGGGTCGATCTGCTTCCATCCCTCGCTGTTGCCGCTGCATCGCGGTCCCAGCTCGATCAACTGGCCGATCATGTGGGGCGCGAAAAAGACGGGTCTGTCGATCTTCTGGCCGGACGATGGCCTGGACGAGGGAGAAATCCTGCTGCAAAAGGAAGTCGATATCGGCCCCGACGACACGTTGGGCGACATCTATTTCAAGAAGATTTTCCCGCTGGGCATCGAAAGCGTGCTGGAAGCCATCGACCTGGTGCGCGCCGGCAACCCGCCGCGCATCGCCCAGGACGATTCGAAGGCGACCTACGAAAGCTGGTGCAAGAAAGCGCATGGCGAGATCGACTGGAACCGGTCGGCCGGCGAGGTCTACAACCAGATCCGCGCAACCAACCCCGCACCCGGCGCCTGGACGACGTTCGAAGGCAAGACCTTGCAGATTTTCGACAGCGCCAGGGTGGAGGCAGGCGGCCGGCCCGGCGAAATCGTTTCCGTCACGGACGAGGGTTTTACGGTCGTGGCGGGCCTTGGCGGTATCCTGGTGAAGCGTGTTCGCCTGGATGGCGGCGCGAAAGTCGCTGCGAAGGAATTTGTGGACGCTAACGAGATTAAAGAAGGAGTGCGTCTGGGCGAATAATCCCGGCGCACGGAATTAATTTATCCGACATGATGCCGGCGAACCTGCCTGCTGGCGAAACCCCGAGGATTACTGGAGACGAAGATGCCCAAAAGCGATATCGAGATTGCCCGCGAAGCAACCATGCAGCCGATAGCGGATATCGGCGCCAAGATTGATATTCCGGCGGATGCACTCCTCCAGTACGGGCCTTACAAGGCCAAATTGTCTTTCGATCACATCAACAAGATTCAGGGCAATCCCGACGGCAAGCTGATCCTTGTGACCGCCGTCACGCCGACGCCGGCGGGCGAGGGTAAGACCACGACCTCTGTCGGCCTTAGTGACGGCATGAACCGCATCGGCAAGAAGGCCGTCGTCTGCCTGCGCGAACCTTCCCTCGGTCCCTGCTTCGGCATGAAGGGCGGGGCCGCCGGCGGCGGTTATGCGCAGGTCGTGCCGATGGAGGATATCAATCTTCATTTCACCGGCGATTTCCATGCCATAGGCGTTGCTCAGAACCTGCTCTCGGCGTTGATCGACAACCATATTTACTGGGGTAACGCGTTGGGCATCGACCAGCGCCGTGTCAGCTGGCGCCGCGTCGTCGACATGAACGACCGGGCGTTGCGCTCGATCGTCAACTCGTTGGGCGGCGTGGCGAACGGTTTTCCACGCGAGGATGGCTTCGACATTACAGTCGCATCCGAGGTGATGGCCGTGTTCTGCCTGGCATCGGACCTCGACGATCTGACGGAGAGGCTCGGCAATATCGTCGTGGCGCAGACCCGTGAGCGCAAGCCCGTCTATGCGCGTGATCTGCTGGCGGCCGGCCCGATGTCGGTGCTGCTGAAGGACGCCATCTCGCCGAATCTGGTGCAGACCCTGGAAAACAACCCGGCCTTTATTCATGGCGGACCCTTCGCCAATATCGCCCATGGCTGTAACTCGGTGATCGCCACAAAGACGGCGCTCAAGCTTGGTGATTATGTGGTGACCGAGGCGGGCTTCGGCGCCGACCTGGGCGCCGAAAAGTTCTTCGACATCAAGTGCCGCAAGGCCGGGCTCGATCCGAAGGCGGTGGTGCTTGTAGCCACGATCCGTGCGCTCAAGATGCATGGCGGCGTTGCCAAGGGCGATCTCGGCAACGAAAACGTCGAGGCGGTGAAGACGGGCTGCACCAACCTGGCCCGCCATATCGCCAACGTTAAATCCTTCGGGGTCCCGGTCGTCGTCGCGATCAACCAATTCGTCAACGACACCGACGCCGAGGTCGAGGCGGTGCGCCAGGCGGCCAGCGAAAGCGGGGTCAAGGCGATCCTGGCGTCGCATTGGGCGAATGGCGGCGCGGGCACGGAAGAGCTTGCGAAAGAGGTTGTCGAACTCGTCGAAAGCGGCGTCGCCAACTTCAAGCCGATCTATGACGACGACATGCCGTTGTGGGACAAGATCAAGACTGTCGCGACAAAGATTTACGGCGCCGCGGATATCACCGCCGACGACAAGGTGCGCAAGCAGATCGCGGAATACCAGGCGGATTACGGTCACTTTCCCGTCTGCATGGCCAAGACGCAGTATTCCTTCTCGACCGATCCGAATCTGAAGGGCGCGCCCAGCGGGCACGTCATTCCGATCCGCGAGGTTCGCCTGTCGGCGGGCGCGGGCTTCCTGGTCGGGGTGTGCGGTGAGATCATGACCATGCCCGGGTTGCCGCGCGTGCCGGCGGCAAATTCGATCAAGCTGAATGCCGACGGGCAGATCGACGGATTGTTCTGACGAAAAGGGGGAGGCGGGTACCCGCCTCCCGCAAATCTTGCGAAATAGAGCTCCACGGAAGGATACCTGCCATGTCCATTAAATCCATTGTTGCCCCGATCCGCGGCGACGGTAAGGGCGAGTGGGTACTGGGGTTGGCCCTGGCGATCGGCGGCAAGTTCCTCTCGCATATCGATGTCCTGCATGTCCATGCCAAGCCCGGGGACATGATCCCCCATGGTGTTCCGCTGACCACGGCCTTCAAGAGCACCATTCTGGAAGCCGCCGGAGGGCTCGCCAGGCGGGAAGAGGAACGTCTGGTTCGGCTGTTCGACGAATACTGCAAGGCACATGATCTGGATGTCGTGCCGGCGGATGCGGAAGACTTCCCGGCGGACCGCCTGTCCATTTCCTGGCACGAGGTGGAAGGAAAGCAGGCGGACATCATTCGCGACGAGGTCCGGTTCTGCGACCTGATCGTCGTGCCGCAGCCGGACCGCGCCGCGGCCCTGGGCATGAATACCCTGCAGGCTGCCCTGTTCGATGTGCGCAAACTGACAGCCATCGCGCCGCACCGTGAAATCAAGGAAACGGGCCGGCATGTGGCGATCGCCTGGAACGGGGGGCCCGAGGCCGCCCGCGCGGTCAATTGGTCGTTGCCGATCCTGGCCGCGGCCGAAAAGGTAAGCGTGCTGGTCGCAAACGACAAGGATGGCGGCATAACCCGCAGCAAAGCCATCCGGCGCTATCTACGGCTGCACGGTATCGCGTCCGGAGTCCAGACATTCGAGCGTGGCGGGCCGGAAGTCGGCGCCTCGATCCTCGACAGGGTCGCGGAGATCGGCGGCGACATGATCGTGATGGGTGCGTTTGGCGCCCGAAAACGCAGCAATCTGGTACTTGGTGGCGTAACCCAATATGTGCTGGAAAAAGCCGATATCCCACTGTTGATGGCGCATTGATGCCATTCGCCCGGCCGGGCGGGTAGGTGGCTGCCCATAGGGGTGGTTTTGGGCCATCTGGTATGTGGTATACAGAAATGTAACGGCAGGGTGCTTTTCCGGGCGGGCCGTGCGGCACATCACCGGCAGGAGCACACGGAATGAAAATTTGTATTTACGGGGCAGGTGCGATTGGCGGTTATGTCGCCGTCGAATTGGCGCAGGTTCAGGGCGTCGAGGTCTCGGTTATTGCCCGCGGCGCGCATCTGGAAGCCATACGCAAGAACGGCCTGAAACTGTTGAAGGATGGCGAGGAACGCATCGGCAAGGTGAACGCCACCGACAACCCGGCCGAACTCGGCCAGCAGGATTCGGTAATCGTTGCGCTGAAGGCGCATCAGGCATGGGAAGTCGCGGAGCAGATCAGGCCGCTTTTGGGACAGGATACCTCGGTCGTCACCTGCCAGAACGGCGTGCCCTGGTGGTATTTCCACGGGCTGGAGGAGCCCTATAACGACCTTCGCGTCAAGTCGGTCGACCCCGGAGACCGCCAGTGGAACATCATCGGCCCCGACCGCGCGATCGGCTGCGTCGTTTTCCCGGCCACCGAGATCGCCGAGCCCGGCGTGATCCAGCATAAATATGGCGACAGGTTCACCCTGGGGGAGCCGTCGGGTGAGATTTCCGAGCGCTGCCTGCGGCTGAGCGAGGCCATGGAAGCGGGCGGCCTGCGCGCGCCGGTCATCCCCAATATCCGCGACGAGATATGGCTGAAACTTTGGGGCAATCTCTGCTTCAATCCAATCAGCGCCCTGACCCGCGCAACCCTGGACATCGTCGCCACGGACCCCGCGACCCGCGCCTTGTCGGCGGCCATGATGGAGGAAGCCCACATGATCGCGACCAGGCTGGGCGCCGGCTTCCGCGTCGATATGGAACGGCGCATCGACGGGGCCGCCAAGGTCGGCGCGCATCGCACCTCGATGCTGCAGGACCTGGAAAAGGGCCGCGCCATCGAACTGGACGCGCTGCTGACGGCGGTCCAGGATCTCGGCCGGCTGTGCAATGTGAAAACGCCCCATATCGACATCGTTTTGGGACTGACCCAGCAACTGGGCCGCAGCCTGGGGGTCTACCCGGTATTTCCCGAGGTGGAATCCTCCACGGCGGTCGCCTGACCTGCCGCCGCGGGGCCGATAGCGCCATTTTTTGTGGTATACCAGAATCCACCGAGTCGTTTGCGAACAGGCGGAGAGTTGCGTTCATGTCGTCTCAACTGACCATTCCCACATTGCAGGCCAATGTCAGCCTGAAGGAAAAGACCTACGAGATCCTGAAAGACGCGATCTGCAAGATGAACATCTATGCGCCGGACGCGCAGTTGCGGCTGGACGAACGTCAGTTATCCGAGCAGCTGGGCATCAGCCGCACGCCGCTGCGCGAGGCACTGGTCCGCCTGGAACAGGAAGGACTGGTCAATATCATCCCGCGCCGCGGCATCTTCATTGTCCGCAAGACCAAGCAGGAAGTCGTCGAACTGATCATCGTCTGGGCGGCGCTGGAGGGCATGGCGGCGCGCCTCGCGACCCAGCATGCCTCGGACGAGGATATAGCCTCGCTGCGCAGCATGTTCCCGTCCTTCAGTGCCGGCGACCAGCCCGCCAATATCGACGAGTATTCCGAGCGCAATATAGAATTCCACCAGACGATCCTGAAACTTGGCGGCTGCAACCTGCTGGTCGAAATGGCCGACCAGTTGTTCCTGCATGTGCGTAGCATCCGTACCCAGACCATTGGCGAGGCCGACCGCGCGACCCGCTCGGTCAAGGATCATCGGCAGATTATCGAGGCGATCGAGGCGCGCGACCCTGAACTCGCCGAGCGCCTGGTGCGTGAACACGCCCTCGACCTCGCCAAACATATCGACAAGAACGTCACCTATCTGGATTGAGTGGCTGGCGCCGTCTGCCTTCGGGGTGCCGCCGG
>DAOVHN010000641.1 GCA_030671915.1 Pseudomonadota bacterium | reverse complement strand
GCCTTCAGGTGTTTGCGCGCCTCGACCCAAAGGCGGGCAGCAAGGGAGACTTCGGCAAGCGCAAGATGGCTTTCGGGGTGATCGGGCCGGAAACTGAAGAGCCGCTGAAATTTTTTGACCCGGACCAGCGGGTCGTTATCGGAGATGGCTTCTCCGTACATCGCGGCCAGTTCCGGATTCGGCGCCCGCGCCCAGGCTTCCTCGATCAGCCTCTCGGCCTTGGCCGTACGGTCGCGGGCCTTATACAGCCGCGCCAGCGTGAGCGTGGCCGGCACCAGGGTCGGATCCAGGTTATGCGCCTCGCCCGCCCGCGAGAACGCGGTATCCACGTCCCCTTCCGCCTCGGCAACCCGGCTGTGTTCGACCAGCACGGCGGCGCGGCGACGACGCGCCCGCGAGGCCGGCAGGGTCTTACGGCGGATGGCCGAGGCGATAACCTCGTTGGCCTCTCTCCACAGCCCCGATTCCACCTGTAGCTCGAACAGCTGGTCGACCACCCAGCCTGTTTCCGGGCGCAGCTTGTAGGCGCGTTCGGCGAGCCGTAGCGCCTCGACCTTGTCGCCAGCCTTGATCGCCTGCATCAGCAACCCGCGCACACCCAGGAATGCCGTGTCGGGATGGTCCAGCATCGCTTCGAAATACCGTCTTGCGGCGGCTTCCTCGCCGCCAAGCTGGGCAGCCTGGGCCGACAGCAGCATGGTCAGCGGCGGATCGTCCAGCAGAGCATCGGCCTTGCGCGCCCAGCGCCGCGCCTCGCCCACATCGCCGGCGGCGACCGCCACCATGCCCTGGGTAAGCGCCTTGTAACCCCTCTCGCGCCGGCTGGTTCGCCGCACGTCCAGGAAACGGCCCGGCGCACGGCGGATGGCGCCCCAGAACCGGGATATCGCCACCGCAACGACCACAACCAGCGCCACCAGCAAAACCAGGATGCCGACCTGCATATCGATGCGCCAGCCCGCCCAGTCGACCGAAACCCGGCCTGGATAATCGTCCAGCGTGACCGCGGCCAGAACCGCGGTCGCTATCAGGGCGAACAGAAATAAGGAGCGGATCATTGGGCCGCCGCTCCGTCACCGCCGCGCGCACCGGCGAGAGGCGCGATTATCTGGCCGTACAGGGTGTCGATTTCCTGCTCGGCGTCGATACGGGCCTTGACGCTGTTCAGCCAGGCGTCCCCGTCCAGCCCGAGCGATCCCTTGCCATCGAAAGCGGCCGCCGCTGCCGCCAGGTTCCCGTCGTCCAGCGCTCGTTCCGCTTTCCCGATGGGGTTGAGGTCGCTGCCGTCGATTCTGCGGATCGTGACGAGTCCGGTGACGCTGTTCCAGACGTCGTCCAGCCAGCTGCCTCCCTCCGCGCCGGAAAGCGCGCGGTCTATGTCGGGCGCCAGTCTAGCGAAATCACCGCGCAGCGCCAGCCGGTCCGGGATGCCGTAATCCGCCCAGGGCGACAGGGCGGCCACGGCCCCGCCCTCCAATATCACCGGGTCATCCCGCCCCAGAACTTCCAACCTGTCGAGCGCCGCGCGATAAGGCCTGCCCGAATTCATGGCGGCCTCGACCTGGCCCAGGGCCAGCACCATCGCGGCGATTTTCTCGCCGGTCTGTAACGGCCGGGTTTCCAGCGCCGTCACGCGTCCTTCCAGATCGCCGATATTGCCACCGATCGATGCCACCCCATCCTGTAGCGCGCGGGCCGCTTGACCCAATTCGCCGACTTCGCCCCTCAACCCGTCGAGCGCCGCATCCGCCGCCTGCAGGCTGGCCTTCACGCCTTCCGGCAGCTCGCCTTCACTGGCCTCCAGTCTGGCGATCCGCGATTCGATGCCGGAAAGGCCCGCGCCCAGCTTGTCGGCCAGATCGTTCATGCCTTGCTCGATCGCCGCGAGCTGTTCGGCGAAGGCTGCGCCGGTCTCGCCGCCGCCGGCCTCCAGCGCGTCGATGCGGTCGGAAAGTTCTCTCTCCCCGGCATCCAGTTCGCGCCCGAGATCCTTCATCGCGGCCTCG
>DAOVHN010000689.1 GCA_030671915.1 Pseudomonadota bacterium | reverse complement strand
GTCGCGCTTGCCGGAACCGTCTGCCGGCATCCGCTCAACGGCAAAGGCTACGACTTCGACGTGCGCCTGCTGCCGGGCGACTTCGTCAGCGAAGAGGACGGCACCGGTTTAGTCCATATCGCGCCGGGTCATGGCGCCGACGACTATATACTGGGCACGGCCAACGGCGTCGAGGTTCCCCAGACCGTCGGCGAGGATGGCACCTATTACGACCATGTTCCGCTGTTTGCGGGGCTGGCGGTTTATACCCAGGACGGCAAGACCGGCCCGGCCAACAAGGCCGTCGTCGAGGCGCTGCGCGAGGCCGGCAACCTGATGGCGTCCGGTAAGCTGCGCCACAGCTATCCGCATAGCTGGCGGTCGAAGGCACCGCTGATCTTCCGCAATACGGCGCAATGGTTCATCTCGATGGAGACGAACGATCTGCGAAGCAAGGCGCTGGCCGCCATCGACGAAACCAAATTCTATCCGCCCACGGGCCGCACGCGGCTCTATTCGATGATCGAGAGCCGGCCCGACTGGTGTATCTCGCGCCAGCGCGCCTGGGGCGTGCCGATCCCGGTCTTCGTGGAAAAAGCGAGCGGCAAACCGCTGCGCGACCAGGACGTTGTCGACCGCATCGCCGAGGCCTTCGAAGCCGAGGGCGCCGACGCCTGGTTCGCCCGCGACCCGGCCGATTTCCTTGGCCACGATCGTAATCCCGAGGATTACGAGCAGGTCACGGATGTCGTGGACGTCTGGTTCGATTCGGGCTCGACACACGCCTTCGTGCTGGAAGCGCGCGACGATCTGCAATGGCCGGCGACGCTGTATCTGGAAGGCTCCGACCAGCATCGCGGCTGGTTCCATTCCTCGCTGCTGGAAGCTTGCGGCACGCGCGGCCGCGCGCCCTATGAGGGCGTGCTGACCCACGGTTTCGTCATGGCCGAGGACGGCCGCAAGATGTCGAAATCGCTGGGCAATATCGTGTCGCCGCAGGACGTGACCAAACAGTATGGCGCCGAGACGCTGCGCCTGTGGGTCGTCGCCTCGGACTATTCGGAGGACCTGCGGGTCGGGCCGGAGATCATCAAGCGGCAGGTCGACATGTACCGCCGGCTGCGCAACACCATGCGCTACCTGCTGGGCAACCTGAACGAATTCGACGCGTCGGAGCGCGTGCGGCCAGCCGAGATGCCGGAGCTGGAGCGCTGGGTGTTGCATCGCCTTTGGGAACTGGACGCGCTGGTCCGCCATAGCTGCAGCGAATACGATTTCCACCGGATGTTCCGCGAACTGCATGATTTCTGCGCGGTGGACCTGTCGGCCTTCTATTTCGACATCCGCAAGGACAGCCTCTATTGCGACGCCGTCACGGACCCGCGGCGGCGCGCCGCGCGCACGGTACTGGACGAGGTGTTTTCCTGTCTCACCGCCTGGCTGGCGCCGATCCTGTGCTTCACCGCGGAAGAGGCATGGCTTTGCCGCAATCCGGGCGAAGATGAAAGCGTGCACCTGCGCACATTCCCGGAAATCCCGGCGGCATGGCGCAACGACGAGCTGGCCGCGAAATGGGACAATATCCGCCAGGTTCGCCGCGTGGTGACCGGCGCGCTGGAACTGGAGCGGGCCGAGAAACGCATCGGTTCGTCCCTGCAGGCCAATCCGCTCGTGGTGGTCCCTGATGATTATCTGACTGCGATAGATTCCGTCGATTTCGCAGAGATCTGCATCACGTCAGATATCACTTCGCACAGCTATAACGACCAGATGGCTCTTTACGGCATACCCGGTTTTGCAATCATCGATCCGGAGACCGGTGAAGGGAGCTATCCGGTG
>DAOVHN010000459.1 GCA_030671915.1 Pseudomonadota bacterium | reverse complement strand
GTCAACCACGGCACGATCCAGTAGCCGAAAAGGTCGCGCGCCTTGCCGTCGAAGGCGAAAGGACGGTCGCCCAGATGCATGTTGTTGATCTCGCGGTTCAGCAGCGCGACGCGCATGAATGGCGCCGCCAGGCCCAGCGAGAGGACGACCGCCGGTAGCCAGGCCAGTGCGACCAGCGCATAACGCACCGGCGACCCCGTCAGCGGACCCCGGATGCCGCGCCACAATGTGCGCGTCAGGCGATAGCGCCGGGCCCGGTAGACCGCCAGATGGAACAGAAACATCAACACGGTCATATATAGCAGGTTTACTAGCACTTGGCCGGATATGGAGGCGCCTGCCGCGAGGAGCAATATCTGATAGATCCCGATGACCAGAAACATAATAATTATGGCGATTATGAAGCCGAAAAATAGCTCCAGCCCCCTGCCGGTGTATTCAAGCCGATCCTCGCCCAGCCTGACATGCGACCACAGGAAACGCCGCTCGCGCGTGCGCGCCCAGAACCGGAATATGGTAAGGGTCAGTATCTGCAGCACGAGGTTTGACAGTACCACGCCGGCGAACTTGAAGGTGCCGCCGTCATAGTCGAAATTAATCCTGTCTTCGGTCGTCTCGGACATGGTCGCTCCATGGTATTGTGACAGGCGTCCCTATTGTGACAGGCGCCCGGCCGGCACGGCAAGGTGGAATCCAGGCCGTTATTTGGGCTGTTTCGATGGCAAGAGATGCCCACCAGCCCGGTTATTCCACAATATTGCCCGCAAGCGGTTAGCAAAACCTTACCGTGTGGCCAAATCCGGGACATCCGGCGGCGGGCTTGTGTTTGCCTACCGGCCTGTTAGCATGGGGCGATTGTCAGGCGCATGGGCCGTCGCGAGGGCCGCCGATTGCCAGACTAAAGCAGAAAACGGGCACAGACGGGAGAATTCCCATGGCCACGAATGCCGCACTGGCGGCGAAGCTGCTCCGCAACGCAGGCGAGTTCTTCCGCAATATCGGCACCAACACGCCCCAGATCCAGGAACAGATGGAACAGAACGCCCGCACCTACGACATCGTCGCCAACTGGCTGGAAGAAGACCCCACCGGCGAAGCCCCCGTTTCCGACGACCCGGATGAGGACTGACCGGCGGTTGCCGCATGTCTCCCCCGGCACGGTTATAGTGGTCCATCGGGATTTGGCAGAGGCATGACCATGCAGGACAAGGTGGCCCTGGTTACGGGCGGGAATTCGGGAATCGGGCGGGGAATCGCCCATCGTTTGGCGCGCGAGGGTGCGGCGGTGGTTATCGCCGGGCGCGACCCGGCCAAGGGCGCGACGGTGCTCGCGGAACTCGAGGCGCTGGGCGCCGACGCAGCCTTCCACGCGGTCGATCTGGCCGACGAGGCGGCGGTCCAGGCGCTGATCGGCGATATCGATACCCGCTTCGGGCGGCTGGATGTGGTGGTGAACAATGCCGGGCTGGGATCGCGGCGCGGCGGCGTCGAGGATACCGACGGCCCTGGCGAACGCTGGCGCAAGATGCGCGGTCCCAACCTCGATTCCGGCTATTTCGTATCGGCCCACGCGCTGCCCCTGATGGACCGGTCGGGCGGCGGCGCCATCGTCAATATCTCGTCCACCGCCACGCTGCACGGTAACTGGGGCCTCTATTGCATCGCCAAGGCCGCCGTCGAGGGCATGACCCGCGCCTTCGCCGCCGAGGCCGCGCCCATGGGCATTCGCGTCAACTGCATCAGCCCTGGCTGGGTCGCCACCCACATGGATGAGGATTCGCCCGCCTCGGGCAGCGACGACGGAGAGTGGGAGATGCCGCCGTCCCTGCTGGACCGCATGGGCACGCCGGACGAAATCGCGGCCGCCGTTTTCTTTCTGGCCTCCGGCGAGGCCTCCTTCATCACCGGCCAGACCCTGATCGTCGATGGCGGCATGTCGGTGATCGATTATCCCTCGCTCTCCATGCTGGGCCAGGTCGGCCACCGGTTGCGGTCCCGGCCCAAATAACGATCGGTCGTATAAGTTATGGCCTGCCGGCCCGGATCAAGGCGGAGCCGGACCCCGGGTAACCCGTTCCCCATGGACCACAATATCCAGCCGGCCAAGCCGGCGAAAACCGTGGGCCGATCGGTCAGGAGGCCTTGACGTTGGCGATGAATTGCTCGATTTCGGTGCGCAACCGGTCGGCCTGGCGCGACAGGTCGCCGGATGCCTGGTGAACCTGGACCGAGGCGGCGCCGGTTTCCTCGGCGGCGCGGCTGACACCGTCTATATTGGACGTCACTTCCTCGGCGCCGCGCGCGGCCTCGCGCACGTTATGGCCGATATCCGACGTCGCCGATTCCTGTTTCTCGACCGCGGCCGCGACCTCGCCGGCGATCTTGCTCATCTCGCGGATCGTGCCGCGGATCGATTCGATGACACCGACCGCATTTTGCGTTTGTTCCTGCACCCGGTCGACCTGTCCGGCGATATCCTCCGTCGCCTTGGCTGTCTGGTTGGCCAGGTTCTTCACTTCCTGGGCCACCACGGCGAAACCCTTGCCCGCCTCTCCGGCGCGCGCGGCCTCGATGGTGGCGTTCAGCGCCAGCAGGTTGGTCTGGCCGGCAATGTTGTTGATCAGGTCGGCGACGCCGCTGATTTGCTGGGCCGCCTCGCCGAGCGTTCCGACAATCTCGTTGGCCTTGTGCATTTCCTGCACCGCGTTGGCCGCGATGGTGGCCGAATGCATCACCTGTTCGCCGATCTTCTCGATATTGGCGTGCAGTTCGTCGATGGCGCCGGACGCCGACACCGCATTGTCGCTGGCCTGAGTGATGGCGGCCGCGATATCGCCGGTTTGGTCGCCGGTCTGGCCCGCCGCCGCCGCAACCCCTTGCGCCTCTTCCCGCAAGCTCGCCGCTTCGGCGGCAATGGACTCAATGGTCTCCGTCAACAGGCTGTCGATATGGGTCGTCTGTGTCTCGGCAGGTTCGTCCGGCTGTTCC
>DAOVHN010000404.1 GCA_030671915.1 Pseudomonadota bacterium | reverse complement strand
GTTCTCCACCCTGCGCGCCCGCGACCTGTGGAACGAAATCATGCGCGCGACTTACGATTACGCCGAGCCCGGCGTGATCTTCATAGATCGCATAAATCACTTTAATAATCTGCGCTATATTGAAGAAATATATAGCACAAATCCTTGCATAACGGCGGATTCCTGGATTCATACCGCCGACGGGCCGCGGCAGGTGCGCGACTTGGTGGGAAGTCCCTTTGTGGCTCGTGTATCCGGTGAAAACTGGCCATCGGCGCCGGAAGGTTTTTTCGCCACCGGGGAAAAGAAAGTGCTGCGGCTGACGACGAGGGAAGGGCATGCGCTACGGCTGACGCCCGACCATCCGGTCGCCAGAGTCAGCCACTCGACGCGTTATCGGACAAACTGGGATTGGTGTCCCGCCGGCGATTTGCAGCCGGGAGATCGCATCATACTGAACAACCACGCCGCCGAAACGAATTGGCCCGGTCCACACACTCTGGACGAGGGGTATTTGATTGGCCTGCTGCTCGGCGATGGAACGATAAAGACCGACAAGACGGTCCTGAGCGTCTGGCCCGGCCGCGTGACCGCCTGCGGAAGCTGGGAGCGCCCCGGTGTGGCCGCCATGATGGAGCGCGCACAAACGGCAGCCCACCGCTTTCCACATCGGTCGGATTTCGCCGGGTGGATAAAGGTTCAGGGGCGCGGCGAATATCGCATGGCCCTTGCCGCCTTGAAGGTGTTTGCGGAAAACCTTGGCCTGGCTCCGGGCGCCAAGACCATTACGCCCGAAATGGAAAAGGCTTCGGCTAATTTTCAACGCGGCCTGCTGCAAGGGCTCTTCGACGCCGACGGCAGCATCCAGGGCACGCAGACAAAAGGGGTGAGCGTCAGGCTCGCACAAAGCAATCTCAAACTGCTTGCGGCTGTACAGCGAATTCTGCTCCGGCTCTGCATAACCAGCAAGATATACGCGGAACGGCGTGCGGCGGGGCCACGGCGGCTGCCCGACGGCAAGGGTGGTTATGCTGTTTATGACTGTGCGGCGGATCATGAGTTGATAATTTCGGGCAGCAGCTTGCAAACTTTTTTGGACCGAATCGGTTTCACCGACAGCGAAAAAGCCACCCGGCTTTCGGCCCTGTTGTCGGGCTATCGCCGCCGGCTGAACCGCGCCCGGTTCGACGCGGTCGTCGAAAACATCTCGGAGGATGGCGTAGCCCCCGTCTTCGACGTACGGATTCCCGGCGTCAACGCCTTCGACGCTAACGGACTGCTAGTTCACAATTGCGGAGAACAGCCGCTCCCGCCTTATGGCGCCTGTCTTTTGGGGTCGATCAATCTGGCGCGGCTGGTGCGCGAGCCCTTTACGAAAAAGGCGCGGCTGGACGTGGAGGCAATGGAGCGCCTGATCCCGACCGCGCTGCGCATGATGGACGACGCCATCGACGTCTCGCGCTTCGCGCTGGAAAAGCAGCGCGAGGAGGCGGTGAACAAGCGGCGCGTCGGGCTTGGCGTCACCGGCCTGGGCGATGCGCTGATCATGTG
This sequence comes from Pseudomonadota bacterium, assembly GCA_030671915.1. Taxonomy (GTDB): domain Bacteria; phylum Pseudomonadota; class Alphaproteobacteria; order UBA8366; family JADFVY01; genus JADFVY01. Next base: position 1,901 of record DAOVHN010000404.1, on the reverse strand, counting down.
CCGGGTTGCCTATGGCGGCGCCAAGGCCGTGAAACTGACCGAGACCTGGATGGCCGCCTTCCGCAACGCGGCCTATCGCGCCTCCATCGAACTGGCCAGGGAGAAAGGCCCCTTCCCTCTGTTCGACCGGGACAAGTATATGGCCGGCGCGACCATCGCTACCTTGCCAGCCGATATTCGCGACGCGATCGCCGAACACGGCATCCGTAACGCGCTGGTCACCTCGATCGCGCCCACCGGCACGATCTCGCTGCTGGCCGACAACGTGTCGTCGGGCATCGAGCCGGTGTTCACCTATCGCTTCACCCGCGCCCTGTTGATGCCGGACGGCAGCCATCGCGACCGCGAGGTCGTCGATTACGCCGCCGCCGCCTGGTGGGCGGAGCATGGCGAGGAGGCCGACCTGCCGGATTATTTCGTCGATTCGCGCACCCTTGCGCCAGAGGCCCATATCGTCATGCAGGCCGCCGTCCAGAAATATATCGACAGCTCAATCTCCAAGACCGTGAACCTGCCTGACGACATCCCCTTCGAGGATTTCAAGGACGTCTACCTGAAAGCCTACGACATGGGCTGCAAGGGCTGCACCACATACCGGCCCAACCTGGTCACAGGCGCGGTGCTGACCGCCGACGAAAAAGGCGAGGAGCCCGTGGCAAAGGTCGTCGACGAACATGAATCCGCGTCCGACATCGTCTATATGACGCAGCCGCTGGAACGGCCGGAAGCACTGGTCGGCAAGACATACAAGCTGCGCTGGCCGGAAAGCGACCATGCCTTCTACCTGACCGTGAACGACATCATCCAGGACGGGCGGCGGCGGCCCTTCGAGATCTTCATCAACTCCGCCAACCTGGAGCATTACGCCTGGACGGTGGCGCTGACCCGGATGATCAGCGCGGTGTTCCGGCGCGGCGGCGACGTGACCTTCGTGGTGCGCGAGCTGAAGAGCATCTTCGACCCGCGCGGCGGCTACTGGATGGAAGGCCGCTATGTGCCCTCGCTGCTGGCCGCCCTCGGTGAGGTGATGGAGCAGCATATGATCGATATCGGCTTCATCTCCGAACCGGAATCGGAGATGCGGGAATCGCTGCAAGAGGCGGTCGGCGAATCGCCCGCCCGGTTCTGCCCGAAATGCAGCCAACCGGGACTGGTGCGGCGCGAGGGCTGCGACCTCTGCCTGTCCTGCGGTTATTCCAAATGCAGTTGACGTTCGGTTATGTTTGCGCGGGATCGCATGGGAAGCGGCGGCGCCGCTGGAGCCGCGGCAACGCATACCTTCCGGCTAACCTTTTTCTACCGCAAACTCACCCCGCGACGTTTATCGCGCATGGCCCGCACATATATCTTTCCTGTGCCTGTTCTGCATCGAATCCAGACAAAAACCACCGGAACCGCACCGCGGGGCGTGGCGAGCGCCGATTCGGCCGCGGGAAAGTACCTGTTTATACTCTTTTTCAAGGGCCGGCCGGTCGAGGTCGCGATGAGGCGCGGCGAAGCCGCGTCTCGAAGGGCGAGGTCGCTCGGTGCCTCTCGCGTTGGTGCGGGCAATGGCGCTGAACAAACAGCCGCAATGTCCGCGCTGCAAGACCCCGCTTAAGGGCTATGTGGACGAGTGCCCTTCCTGCGGGATGGAAAAGCCGCTGCCGCTGCCCTGGTACATATATGTGATCATGGTGGCGATATTGATTGCCGCGGCCTGGTTTTTCATCGACCTGGAATCCATCGCGCGTGCGATCCTGGGCGCCCGCGAGGGCATTCGCAGTATGTGACCCCGGTATGAGCCACCAACCATTTGTTCTGATCGACGACAGCCTGTCGCCCGGCGGCGATGCCTGGCTGTTCGAAAACCCTGTCGAGATCGTCGCCTGCGACGACCCGGCCGGCGTGGAGGATGCGCT
>DAOVHN010000652.1 GCA_030671915.1 Pseudomonadota bacterium | reverse complement strand
TAAAGCGAGGCGATCAGGCTTTCCGCCTCCTCGCGCCAGTTGCAGTCCTCGGACGAAGCGGCTATCGCGGCAAGGCGGGAGGCCGCATCGTAGACATTCTGGTAGCTGACCGCCGTCGCCGTATTCATGCAGTCGACCACGGCATCCGCCCCAGTGCCGTCCAGGCCCGGGGCGGCGCCGGAAATGAGCTGCACCAGAAAGGAGGACTGGACGATGTCCTCGTCGAGTGGATCCAGCATGTCGCGGATCAGGCGTTGGCGCCTGTCCCGGTTCGCCAGCACCGCCGCTCGCGGGTGGCTCTCGGCATCCTGCCATTCGGCGCGCAGGAACACGTCCCCCCACACCGGGACAAACTGCGTGTCGCTGTCCGGGAATTCCGTCGCCAACTGTTCGGCGGCGCCGCGTGCCTTCGCCTCGCGCCTGGCGGCGACCACCAACCTTGCCGGGCGATGTTCCAAGAGACGCCGGCAGACCGCGACGCCGACCATGCCGCCGCCGCCCAACACCAGGATATTTCGGCCTTCGATATTCATGCCGTTTTTCCCACCGGGGCCGCTTGCGAGTACATCCGGCGCAGCTCATGTTTCAGGATCTTGTTCACCGCGCTCTTCGGCAGAGCGTCGAGGAATACGAAACGACGCGGAATCTTGTAACCGCCTATGCGGCCCCGGCAATGGTCGATCAGTTCCTCGGGCGTCGGGGGCTCGCCGGGGGCAGGCACGATGGCGGCCAACAACGCTTCGCCATAGGCATCGTCCGGGATGCCGACGACCGCACATTCCTGAACCTTCGGATTCTCGTAGAGCGCGGATTCGACCTCCAGCGAATAGACCAGCTCGCCGCCGGTGATGATCAGGTCCTTCTTGCGGTCGAGCAGATAAAGATTGCCGTGCTTGTCCATGCGCCCGATATCGCCCGTGTAGAACCAGCCGCGGCGGAACGCTTCCGCCGTCGCCTCCGGCCGTTTCAGGTAACCCTTGGCGACATTGGGCGCCCGCACGATGACTTCGCCGGGCTCACCCGGCGGCAGTTCGCGGTCGCTCCCGTCGACGATCCGCATATCCACGCCGGGAAGCGGTCGGCCCACGCTTTTCAGGATCGCGTGGTCACCGCTGCACAGGGCCTTCTCGTGGTCGGCCATCTCCAGCATGGTCAGCAGCGGCGCGGTCTCGGTCAGCCCATAGGCCTGGATGAATTCGACGCCGGGAAGGCGTTCCAGCGACCGCCGGATCCATTCCGCGGCCATCGGGGAAGAGCCGTAGATCACCTGCCGCAGGCTCGAAAGGTCGTAGCTGCCGAAATCCGGCTCTTGCAGCATCATGATTATCATCGTCGGCGTCAGCATGCTGCAGGTCACGCGATGTTCCTGAATGGCCTGCAAGGCGGCCTGGCCGCAAAATTCCGGCATGTAAAGATGCGCCGCGCCCGCCATTACCCATGGAGTCGCCAACAGGTCTGCCGAATGGAACATCGGCGCCACATGAAGAAAAACATCGTCAGCGCGGGGTTTCGCAACGAAGGCGATCTGCAATGCGTTGAGCATGATGTTGCAGTGGGTAAGGCGGACGCCCTTGGCGCGACCCGTTGTGCCGCCGGTATAAACCAGCAGGGCATCGTCCGTTTCAGCCGCCTCATGCATCGGCGCCGCTTTCGCTCGGCCAAGCTGCTCTTCGTACTGCGTTTGCGCCATAAGCAGCACCCGGTCCGCCCATGGCGCCAGTTCTGCGGCTGCCGTCAACGCCGCAAAGGGCTCTTCCAGGACGACCAGCCGGCATTCCGCATTGTCCAGGATGTAGGCGATCTCCGGTGGCGCCAGGCGGTAGTTGACCGGCACTGGCACCAGACCCGCCCAGTAGCCGCCATGCATCAATTCGGCGTTGCGGAACGAGTTCCGGCAGATGATACCGAACCGGTCCCCCGGCCTCAGGCCAAGCTCGCATAGCATGCCGGCGCAACGCCGC
>DAOVHN010000788.1 GCA_030671915.1 Pseudomonadota bacterium | reverse complement strand
GGATCTGGGCCGGATGATCAAGCCGGCGGACAAGTAGAGGCCGGCAGTGGCGCATCCCGCTACCAAGGCACCTCCACATGCTGGCGGTAGGCGTCGCGTTCGCGCAGCCGTTCGTGCCAGGCCTTCAGGTTCGGCAGGTCAGGACGGCCGGGAAGATCCATGGTGTAATAGCGATACAGCGTCGCGCCCGCGGGGATATCGCCGATCGTAAGCTGGTCGCCCGCCACAAAAGAACGGCTTTCCAGATGTGCGTCGAGCCGCCGATACAGCACCCCCATCCGCTGCACCATGATCATTACGCGCTGGACGTTCTGTTTTTGTGGCGGCGTCCTGGCGATGGCCTGGAAAACCCTCAGGAAAACGGGCTGCAGCAGGGTGTGGGTCCACTCCGCCCATTGGTCGCCCGCCGCGCGCTCGGCCGGGTCTTCGGGCCAGAGTGAGTTCGAACCATATTTCGCCGCCAGATAGCGCATGATTGCGCCGGATTCCCAAACCACCACGCCATCGTCGTCGATCACCGGGATGGTCCGGTGCGGGTTCATCGCGGTGAATTCCGGCGTATCCAGCCCGCCGGCCTTGCCGCCGGCATCGTGGCGCACATGCTCCAGCCCCAATTCGCCCACGGTCCACATGACCTTCTGGACATTGATGGAATTGGCGCGGCCCCAGATCTGCAGCATGTCGGCTCCCTCGGCAAAAACAGGCCGGGCGCGGCGGCCCGGCAAAATATCGCCCGCACCATAACGAAAAGGCGCGGCGGTGCAAGCGCACGCTGTGTCGCGGTCTGTGGACCCGGCCACTCGACGATATTATCGGCGAGGCTTACAGACAAAGGGCTCTTCATATATCAGGGTCGGGGGAGCGGTGCTTTCTTGAGGAATATTCAGCGGGCCGGGCCGGATCGCTCACCGCCCCGGCACCATGCGCCGGTAACTCAACGCCTCGGCCACGTGTATCCGCCGCACGCCCTCCGACCCATCCAGATCCGCCAATGTCCGCGCCACGCGCAGGACGCGGTGATAGCCGCGGGCGGTCAGGCGCATGGCTTCCGATGCTTCGGCCAGCAGTTTGCGGCCGGGTTCGTCGGGGGTGGCGACTTCTTCCAGCAGCTTGCCGTCGGCCTGGGCATTGGTGCGGATGCGGCGGTCTTCGGGCAGGTGGGCGTAGCGCTTGGCCTGTATGGCCCGCGCCGCTTCCACGCGCGCCAGCACTTGCGCCGAGCCCTCGGCCGGCGGCGGCAGGTTGAGGTCGGCGGGGCTGACCGCCGGCACGTCAACATGCAAATCGATGCGGTCGAACAGCGGCCCGGAAATTTTCGCCTGGTAATCCTGGGCGCAACGCGGGGCCCGGGCGCAGGCGATCGACGGGTCGTCCAGATGGCCGCAGCGGCAGGGATTCATCGCCGCGACGAGCTGAAAGCGGGCCGGATAGGTGATGTGGGCGTTGGCCCGCGCCACCGCGACGGCGCCAGATTCCACCGGCTGGCGCAGCGCCTCCAGCGTCGGGCGCTGGAAT
>DAOVHN010000568.1 GCA_030671915.1 Pseudomonadota bacterium | reverse complement strand
GCGCGCACAGGCCCCCGGCCGCGACCACTGCGATCTGCGCCGCCCAGCAGCTGCCGAAGCTGGGCACGCCGGCGCGAAAGGCCTCGCGGCAGAATTCAATCTGGGTGTGGACGCGCGGGTCGTCCTCGAAAACGGTCAGGCTGCAGCCGGTCCAGGCGATGCCGTCATAGTTCTTCAGCGCCGCGCCCTTGGGCAGAGAGGCGCCCGGGTCGGCCGGGAACAACACGTCGATGTCAGCGGCCCCGCCCGGCGTCGAGCCCTTCAGCATACGGGTATACTGCTCGGCGGCCATGGACGCACCGCCGGCGACCAGCTCCTCGCGGGCCTCCTTGTTATAACCGTCGATAACCAGGAAACGCAGATTGTCGGCCATGGTTTGTGGCTCCTTCCGGTCAGCGTCCCGCCACGCGGTCGATCGCCGCGGGCAGTCCGGCGTGGCTTGAGCAGATCGCCTCGGCGCTTGTCGTATCCTTGTCGTGGGCGCGCTTGGCGATGAACAGGATCGCCTTCATGCCCAGCGCCTGCGGCCCCTTAACGTCGTTATGGTCGCGGTCGCCGATATGCATCATTTCCGGAATCTCGCAGCCCATCTGGCGGGCCGCCGATTCGAACATCGATTTATGCGGCTTGGAATGGCCGACCTCGTCGGAAAAGGCGAAGCCCGAAAAATACTGCTTCAGCCCGTGACCCTCCAGCAGGTCGCGCAGGCAACGGCCCGGCGAGACGATGGTGTCGGAGGCGATGCACAGCTTGTAGCGCCCGGCCAGGTCTTCGAGCGCGTTCTTCGCGCCGACGATGGTGTCGGGCGGGATATCGACCTCCATCTCCTCATGTTCCTTGACGATCCTGGCGAAAACATCATCGGGCAGCGTGCGGCCCAGGCCGCTCAGGACGACTCGCAGCCGGTCGGCGATTTCCCAAGTAATATGCTGGTCATGCCAGACCGTGCGGAAGGCGGCGTCGGCGGTGGCGTAGGCCAGCTCCACGTTGGCCATGTCGATCGGCTCGATCGCGTTCAGCGCCGCCCAGACCAGATGCCGGCGCTCGTCGGGTTTGCTGCGCAGGCCTTGCGCCTTGCGCTTCGGCTCGTCGGTTTCGTCATCGATAAGCGTGTCCCACAGATCGAACGTAATCGCCTTGATCGCCATGTACCCTGTCTCCTCAATAAATTGGCCGCCGGGACTGTAGTGACGCGAATGAAGCCGTGCAAGAAAATCAGGAAAGCAACCGTTTCCGTTCCGGGTCCCAGGCCGCGCGGGCCAGGCGTTTCGCCGGGAACGCCTCGCCATGGACTTCTATTTCGTAATCGTCATGGCCGGCCTCTTCCGCCGGTATGTAGCCGTAGGCGATGGGTTTGCCGATTGTGTGGCCGTGGCCGCCGCTGCTGGTGACGCCCAGTACCTTGCCGCCGCGCAGGATGCAGGCGCCGGAGCGGACCGGGGCGTCGGCTTCCAGGGTGAATCGGCATAGCTTCTGGCGCGGGCCTGCCTCCTTCGCCTTCGCCAGCGCCGCGCGGCCGATGAAATCGCCCTTGTCCAGCGCCACGCAGAAGCCGACGCCGGCCTCGTAGGGCGTGTAGTCGGGGGTTACGTCCGAACTCCAGTAGACATAGCCTTTTTCCAGCCGCAGCGACTCGATGGCGCGGTAGCCGGCGTTGGCGATACCGAATTCCTGGCCGGCTTCCCACAGCAACTCGTAAACATGGGCGACATATTCGGTCGGGATGTGCAGTTCCCAGCCCAGCTCGCCGACATAGCCGACCCGTAGCGCGCGCACCGGCGCATAACCGATGCGGATGAAGCCGCAGCTTCCGAAGGGCAAGGCGTCGTTGGAAACATCGTTCTCCGAGACTTTTTGCAGCACGTCACGCGCATGGGGCCCGCAGAGATTGATAACGCCCCAGCCCGACGTCACCTCGCCGAGCGTGACCGATCCGTCTTGCGGCATGTGGCGGGTGATCCAGTTGGCGTCGCGCGTGCCGAAGCCGCTGCCGGTGACGATATAGAACCGGTCCCCGGCCAGGCGCGTGATGGTGAGGTCCGCCTCGACGCCGCCCATTTCGTTGCAGAACTGGGTATAGACGACCGAACCCGGCGGCCGGTCGAGGTCGTTGGCGGCGATTTGCTGCAGGGTCTCGAACGCCTCCGGGCCGGACATTTCGAATTTGGCGAAGCTGGACTGGTCGATCAGCGCGACGCGTTCGCGCACGGCGCGGCATTCCTCGCCAACCGCGGCGAACCAATTGCCGCGTTCGTAGCTGTATATGTCCTCAGGTTTCGTGCCCGGCGGCGCGAACCAGTTGGGGCGTTCCCAGCCGAATTTCGAGCCATATACCGCGCCCTTGTCCTGGAGGGTCTGGTATAGCGGGCTGCGCCGGGCGCCACGCGCGGTATGGCTTTCGCGCTCGGGCCAAGCCATCAAGTAGTGGTC
>DAOVHN010000639.1 GCA_030671915.1 Pseudomonadota bacterium | reverse complement strand
CGTCGCAGCGTCATCACGCCGCATGCCCCGACGCTTGACACGATAAGGCTATCGTATTGTGCAGTGCACATTGACCTAGGTCAAAGACTATAACGTGCGTCGGAGGCATTCTATCGGCATGGCTGGACCGATTCGGTTTCCTCGATCTGGCCGTAATTGCCGCCCGCGGGCGGTCCCGATTCGTAAAACCAATGGCCCGGCAAAGTGAGTGAGATGTCCAAACGATATGTGGTTAAACCTTTGGGAGAAGGGCAGGTTTTGCAGGCCTATCCCCTCGTCCAGAACGCCGTGCCCCATCTGACCATGGACCAGTGGATGGGTTACGCCGAGGAGTTCTGCGGCGGGCAGGGCACGGGCGTTATGTCCGCGCAAAACCCGGACGGTTACATTTACGGCATTTATTGCCATGAGGTCGAAACCGACATCCAGCATGGCCGGGTATTGAAAGTCAGCAATCTCGTCACCGCGAATTTGTACGATTCCGCGGGCATCATGGACCGCATGATCGATTCGATGATCGACAAGGCGCGCGACGCCAATTGCGTCGCGGTCCAGGTCGATTTGCCCGAGGAAGCCGGTCGCGGTCCGCAGCCGGTGGAAGGCACGGTCAGTATGCTGCGCGGCGCGGGATACCGGCTGGCCTCCGTGGCACTATGCAGGCCCGTCGACAAAAAGTGATCGGCTGACAGCTTCCGGTTTGGCGCAAGGCCTTTTAACATGGCGGTTCCTCAGGAACCGCCATTCATAATTAAACCATGCGCCATCTTTTTCTTTACGTAACGATCGTCGCGGCGGCCATTGCCCTTTCGCCGTCGGGCGCGGCCGCGCAAACTCGCGGGCCTTCCGAATCGAAGACATTCATGGTCGCCGCCGCCAACCCGCATGCGGTCGAAGCCGGGATCGAAATCCTTGAGGCAGGCGGCAGCGCAGTGGATGCCGCGGTCGCGGTACAAATGGTTCTGGGCCTGGTGGAACCGCAAAGTTCCGGCATCGGCGGCGGCGCCTTCATGCTGTATTTCGATGCCGCCAGCCGAAAGGTCGAAAGTTTCGATGGGCGCGAAACAGCCCCCGCCGCGGCGACCCCGGAACTGTTCCTGGACACCGCCGGGAACAAGATGAAGTTCTGGGATGCCGTGGTGGGCGGCCGTTCGGTCGGCGTTCCCGGCGTGCCGCGTATGCTGGAAATGGCGCATCGCAGACATGGCAAGCTGCCCTGGGCGCGGCTGTTCGAACCGGCGATCCGGCTGGCGAAACAGGGTTTCAAGGTGTCGCCAAGGCTCAGCGGGCTGATAGCCGGGGACAAGCACCTGAAGCGCTATCCGGCGACCGGCGCCTATTTCCATACCCAGGCGGGCGAACCGCTGCCGGCTGGTCATATCCTGAAAAATCCCAAATACGCGGCTACGCTTCGGGCCATTGCGAAAGGCGGCGCCGACGCTTTTTACCAGGGCGACATCGCGCGCGACATCGTGGCGGTGGTGCGCGGCGCGCTGGATAATCCGGGCCTGTTGAGCGAAGCCGACCTCGCCGCCTATGAGGCGAAGATTCGCCCGCCGGTTTGCGTAATCTACAGGGCCAACAAAGTCTGCGGCATGGGGCCGCCAAGCTCCGGTGGGCTGACCGTCGGTATGATTCTGGGCATTCTGCAAAATTTTGAAATCGGCAAACTGCCGCCGGGTTCCGTCGATGCCGAGCATATGTACATCGAGGCGGCGCGCCTGGCCTATGCCGACCGCGCGCTTTACATGGCGGATTCCGATTTCGTGGACGTGCCGGTCAGGGGCCTGCTGGATCCGGACTACCTCAAGGAGCGCGGCGCCCTGATCGACGCCGGGAAATCGATGGGTAAGGCCATCGCCGGCACGCCACCGGAAAAGAAAACCGAACTGCGCCACCCCGGCAACGCGCTGGAGATTCCCTCCACCAGCCATTTCAGCATCGTCGACGCCAAGGGCAATGCGGTCTCCATGACGACCTCGGTCGAAAGCGCCTTCGGGTCGCGCATAATGGTG
>DAOVHN010000253.1 GCA_030671915.1 Pseudomonadota bacterium | reverse complement strand
CATCCCTCTTTCAATACAGTCCTCCGGAAAAATTGCTGCGATCCGCGACCAAGGCCGGTGCGTCCGGCAGCAGGACGCCGCGAATCTCCTTCATGGGGAAGAGTATAGACGGGCCAGCGCCTGCATGCATGAGACATTGACGCCGCCGCCGCCAAGCCCTAGTTTGCCGCGCGTTTTCAACCTCTTTTCAAGAATGGCAAACAGCAGATGACCAACACCCGCGATCTCGCCCTGAAGGCGAAGGCATGGCCCTTCGAGGAAGCACGCAAGCTGATCGCGCGCACCAGGGGCAAGGCGCCGGAAAAGGGCTATGTGCTGTTCGAGACCGGCTATGGCCCGTCCGGCCTGCCGCATATCGGCACCTTCGGCGAGGTGGCGCGCACGACCATGGTGCGGCATGCGTTTGCCGCCATGTCGGATATTCCGACCCGGCTGTTCGCCTTTTCCGACGATATGGACGGGCTGCGCAAGGTGCCGGACAATCTGCCGAACCGGGAGATGCTGCTGGAGCATCTGAACATGCCGCTGACCAAGGTGCCCGATCCCTTCGGCACCCATGAGAGCTTTGGCCACCACAACAATGCCCGCCTGCGCGCCTTTCTGGACGAGTTCGGTTTCGAGTATGAGTTCAAGAGCTCGACCGAATGCTATCACTCCGGCGAATTCGACGCGGCGCTGCTGAAGGTTCTGGCCCTGCATGACGAGGTGCGGAACGTCGTGTTGCCGACGCTGGGGCCGGACCGCCGCGCCACCTACAGCCCCTTCCTGCCGGTCTGCCCGAAGACCGGCCATGTGCTGCAGGTCGTCATCGAGGAAACCCGGCCCGATGCCGGCACGATCGTCTATCACGACCCCAACGACGGCGAGAAAATGGAAGTCCCGGTCACCGGCGGCGCCTGCAAGCTGCAATGGAAGGCCGACTGGGCCATGCGCTGGCAGGCGCTGGACGTGGATTACGAAATGTCGGGCAAGGATTTGATCGACAGCGTGAAGCTGTCCTCGAAAATCTGCCGCGTTCTCGGCGGCCGCCCGCCGGAAAACCTGACCTACGAGCTGTTCCTCGACGAGAACGGCGAGAAGATTTCCAAGTCCAGGGGCAACGGCCTGACCATGGAGGAATGGCTGTCCTATGCGCCGCCCGACAGCCTGTCGCTGTTCATGTTCCAGAAGCCCAAGGCGGCCAAGCGGCTGTATTTCGACGTCATCCCGCGCGCCGTGGACGACTGGCTGACCTTCCTGGGCAAATACGAGACCGAGGACGCGGAAAAGCGCCTCGCCAACCCGGCCTGGCATATCCATGGCGGCAATCCGCCGCGCGAGGACGCGCATCTGTCGTTCAATATCCTGCTCAATCTGGCGGGCGTGGCCAACGCCGACGACAAGGCGGTGCTGTGGGGCTTCATCGCCCGCTACGCGCCCAAGGCGAGCCCGGAAACCGACCCGATTCTCGACAGCCTCGCCGGCTATGCGATCCGCTACTACCAGGATTTCGTGAAGCCCAACAAGCAGTACCGCGCGCCGAACGACATGGAACGCGCCGCCCTGGAAGACCTGGTGGCGGAGCTGGAAAAGATGCCATCGGGCGCCAGCGCCGAGGACATCCAGACCCAGGTCTACGAAGTCGGCAAGCGCCACGATTTCGAGAGCCTGCGCGACTGGTTCAAGGCCTGCTACGAAATCCTGCTGGGCCAGGAACAGGGCCCGCGGCTGGGATCGTTCATCGCGCTCTATGGCGTGGCGGAGACGCTGACGCTGATCAAGAGGGCGCTGGCGGGTGAGGATTTGGGGGCGTAATCCGGCCCGAACAGCGGTGCAACCTCGCCCTTCGAGACGGCGCTACCGCGCCTCCTCAGGGTGAGGGAACAAAGAATATCCATGCCCTCATGCTGAGGAGCCCCGAAGGGGCGTCTCGAAGTATGAGGCCACTCGGTGTCGGCATTCCCACCCCCCATATTTCTTTAGTATTTCCCACTGGCATTCGCGCGAGAACCGGACTAAATAATCCCCATGCCCAAGGAACTCGTCGCCCCGAATATTCTCATCCGCCGCATGCAGCCGTCCGAATACGCCTGGGCGCTGGCGCTCAATAACAGCGAGGTGCCGCATGTCAGCGCCTGCGCCGATTACAGCTTCCCGCGCTTCGTCGAGTCCGCGGCCTGGGCGCCGGTGGCGGTGCGCGACAGCAAGCCGGTCGGGTTCGCCATCCTGTTCCTGGCGGGCTCGACCTATGCATCCGAAAATTACCGCTGGGTGGCTGCGCGCTATACGCGTTTCCTCTATCTCGACCGCATCATCGTCGACCCGGCACATCGCGGGCAGGGCATTGGCCACGCGCTCTACGAGCAGGCCATCGAATTCGGCCGCCGCCGCGCACCCATCCTGACCTGCGAGGTCAACGAGAAACCGCCCAACCCCGACTCCATGCGCTTCCACGAAAAGCTCGGCTTCCTCCCCATCGGCCACCAGACGACCGAGGGCGGCAAGAAGAGCGTGGTGATCATGGGGCTGGATCTGGCGTCATAATCTGTTTCGAGACGGTGCAGGTGGCGGTTGAAGCCTGTACAGTGATTCCCATGATCCCCATCACCCCCGCCATATCCATTTCCGAAAGCGAGCTCGAGGAGAGCTTTATCCGCTCGCCGGGGCCGGGCGGGCAGAAGGTCAACAAGGTGGAGACGGCGGTTCAGTTGCGCTTCGACGCGGCGCACAGCCCGAACCTGCCGCCCGAGATATTCGCGCGGCTGCGTGGGATCGCCGGGCAGCGCATGACGACCGCGGGGGTTATCGTCATCACGGCGCGGCGCTTCCGCAGCCAGGACCGCAACCGCCAGGATGCCCGCGACCGGCTGGTCGAACTGATCCGAAAAGCGACCGAGGTGCCGAAGAAGCGCAGACCCACCCGGCCCTCGATGGGCGCCAAGCGCCGGCGGATGGAGTCCAAGAAGAAACGCGGTGTTGTAAAGAAGGGCCGTGGCAGGGTAAGCGATACGGATTGAGGGTGTTTTCCCACCGTGGAACGGTCGAGTGGCTTCATCCTTCGACAGGCTCTGGATGAGGATATTATAATAATACCAACACTCGGCCCTCATCCTGAGCCTGTCGAAGGATGCGTCGCCGGGTTCGTACGGGCGAAGAGAGAGGCAATAGATGGAAACGCGCGAGTTTATTCGCTCGCTGCCGAAGGCGGAGCTGCATCTGCATATCGAAGGCACACTGGAACCGGAAATGCTGGTGGAACTGGCTCGCCGCAACCGGGTGGAGATTCCATTCCGGTCGGTCGAGGAGGTGCGCGCGGCCTATGAGTTCACCGAACTGCAGGATTTCCTCGACATCTATTTCCAGGGCATGAATGTGCTCCGCGAGGCCGAGGATTTCGAGGCCCTGACGCTGGCCTATATGGACCGCGCCGCGGCCGACGGCATCGTGCATGTCGAAATCTTTTTCGACCCGCAGGGCCACACCCAACGCGGCATCCCCTTCGCGGTGGCGACCAACGGCATCCTCTCGGGGCTTGCCGAGGGCGGGCGCAGGCACGGCATCAGCTCGCGGCTGATCCTCTGCTTCCTGCGGCATCTGTCGGAAGAGGACGGCTTCGCCACCTTCCGCGAGGCCGAGCCCTGGTTCGCCGACGGGCGGATTATCGGCGTCGGCCTCGATTCAACCGAGCGCGGCAATCCGCCTGCCAAGTTCGCGGGTCTGTTCCAGGCGGCGCATGACGCGGGGCTGAAGCTCGTCGCCCATGCCGGCGAGGAAGGTTCGGCGGCCAATGTGCGCGACGCCGTCGATATCCTGAAGCTGGACCGTATCGACCATGGTAACGCCGCGCTGGACGACCCCGCGCTGGTCGAACGGCTGGCGGCGGCGCGCATGGCGCTGACCGTCTGCCCGCTGTCGAACGTCAAGCTGTGTGTCGTGCCCGATATCGCGGCTCACCCCTTGAAGCGCATGCTCGACGCAGGCCTGTGCGCCACCGTCAATTCCGACGACCCGTCCTATTTCGGCGGCTATCTGGGCGACAATTTCATGGCGGTGACGGAAGCGCTCGGCCTGACCCGCGCCGGCCTGGTCACGCTGGCCCGCAACTCCATCGAGGGCTCGTTCCTGGACGCGGCCCAAAAGGCGCCGCATCTGGCGAGGCTGGACGCGGTGGCGACGTCATTGCGAGGCGCGTAGCGCCGCGGCAATCCAGTATGCCGGCGGGTCTGGATTGCTTCGCCTCCGGCTCGCAATGACGACCTTGCGCTTTGCGCAAAGGTCTCCAACCTTAGCCTGTCGAAGGATCTGTTGGACAGACGGCGCGGACCGGCCAGTGCCCCTTCAATGCTTCCGCGCCTGGACGATCAGGGCTTCGATCGTTTCCTCGCCCAGGGCGCGGACGGCTTCCAGGCGGTTCACGCCGGAGATCAGGACGTAGCGGTCGCGGTCTTCGTCGCGGCGCACCTGGACCGGCGCGTTCAGGCCGCTCTCCAGGACCTCCTCGGCGCGCGTCTCCACCTTGGCCGCATCAAGCGTCTTGGCCAGCTTGGCCGGTACGTAAATCTCCCCCAGCGGGATCGTGACGGTCCGCATCAATTCGGCCATGAATCACCCATTTTTATGTGCGAATTCCCAGTATAGCTCGCGGGCCTGGCGGAACAGGGGGCCGGGCTGCAGGTCGCGGCCCTCGACCCGGGTGATCGGCATCACCTTGGCCAGATTGCCGGTGGTGAAGACCTCGTCGGCCTCCATGAT
>DAOVHN010000452.1 GCA_030671915.1 Pseudomonadota bacterium | reverse complement strand
CCTCGGACCGGTGGGTAGTATGCGAAATGGCCGTATCCAGAACGAATCGCCCCCCGTCCTTGCGGCGCCCGGTAAACTCGCGATATTCGGTTTCCACGATATCCGGGTTTGCGATCAGTGCGGGGACCGCGCCTTCATCGTCCCCGCCTGTCGTGCCGGCTATCAGCATATCCGCTGGCTCGCCCAGCATTTCGCCGATTTCATACCCGAAAATGCGGGTCATCGACGCGTTCGCTGATACGATCCGGCCCGATTCGTCGATCGAGACAATGCCATCCGCGACGCCATTAATAATCTCCGACAACATGGTCTCGCTGTATTCCAGGGCCTCGCCGCTTTCGGCCAGCGCGGCCGCCCCGCGCTTCCACTGCTGCGCCGCGCGCACCGCGGTGCGCAGGAAAGTCGCCAGCAGCAGCGCGGCGATCAGGCTGGCGATGACGATCGGTACCAGGAGGTAATCGAACAGTTTGTCGCCGGGGCGCGCCGGTTTCCAGGTGATCGCCGCGAGATTTTCGCCCCCGGGCGAACGGATAACGGTACCGGCGGTCGCCTGGATATTCGACGGCGGTTGAACCTCGATATCCGGGATAAGAAAGTCGCTGGACAGGCGCGCCAGAAGCATTTCGTCGACATCCCTTAGAACCACCAGCGCGGCCCCGCCGGCGTTGTTCACGCCGGGCGGGGCTATAACGCTGACCGAGGCGATATGAAGCCGGCCGTCATGGGTAACGAACGCCGATGTCCAGTCCGACTCGGCCGCCGGCAGCTTCCTGGCGTCGGCCACGACGCCCCATATCGTCGGGCTGACTGCCGCGCCGCCCGCGGTTCGGGACCGGTAGATCACCGAGTCGTCGTCGCCGACAACGATGGCGGCAACCGCGCCGAACCCGCTTTCCACCGCCGAAAGATGTTCGTCGGCCCACGCCCGGTCAAACTTCCCTACCAGGTTATCGTCGGCCTCGGCCGTGCGCGCCAGCATCACGGTCAAGCGCCCGAGATCGCGGCCAACCATCTTGAAGGCGGAATCGATCTGTCGCTGCGAACGAGCGACTTCGGCGTCGTTCTGGATGCTGGTGCCGGTCAGCAATACCGACAGGATCACGCCCGCGAGAATCAACAGAACCGCTACGATCGGCGCGATCAGCGCCTGCAGCGACATAGCGTTAGGTCGAAAATCGTCTTCTTTATCCGACAAAATCAGAGCCTCGGTATTTCCATGGACATGACAACGGATTTGGGGCGCCCACCCGTGTCGCTATATCTGCCCCCCGATCGGTCGGGTCGAGGATCGGTGCGCCTCCATGATGTGCGCAAAATAGTGTAGATTTCGTTGCCAAGCACGAATCAGTTTTGCCGGTCCGTACCTGGCGCCGGAATTTCCCAGTTTCGCCCGGCGGCTCGAAGCCTTTCGCATGCCCGCGGATAGTCACCCGTGCAGCCGCCTCGCAACACCCGGAAAATTGTGAAATACGAGCCCGTCGATACCTGCTCCAGCAGTTCGGGAACCGGATTTTCGGCCTCCCCGCCGTGGACCAGCACCACATAGTCGAAACGATCCTGCCACATATAGCCATAGTGGCGCTGGTCGCCGATCTGGTAATCGCCGGCAAACCAGTCGAACAGGGCCGGATCCGCCCAGGCCCGCAACCCGCCGGTGCTGATCGGCCAGCCCACCGGCGTATCGATTTCCTTCAGCGCCGGCGCCACGACGATCGGCTGTTTCGCCGGGTCGGTGAAAAGCGTCGGCAGAAACACGCCGCGGTCCAGCACCGAATAATTGGTGAAATGATAGTAGATATCCCGGAAGGCGCCGGGCTCACCGGCCACCGGCATCGTAATATTCTGCGCCTGCAGGATGCGCTCGCCCGGCTTGAAAATCGCCGCGGCCGCCCGGTATTCGGCGATCTGCGCATCGTAGACCCGCCAATCGCCGCTGATCTGGTAAAGCCGGGCGCCGAACAGGACCGTAGCCGCGACGGCGATAATCACGCCCGCGACCCGCGGTCCGGTAAAGCGCAGGCCGGCGGCCGCCAGGAAGGCGACGGCAACCCACAGCCTGACATCCAGCCCCCATACCCCCCCGAAACGCCCATAGGTCCAGAAAGGCGCGGCCAGGGCGATGGCCGCTACCGACAAGATGGGCAGAGCCATGCCGCGCGCCGGCCGCAGCCAGCGCATCGGCAGACAGACCAGCAGCACCCCCGCGACGAACAGGATCGGGATGAAATCCTCCCAACTGAAATTGGTAAGCAGCGGCGACAGGAGCCCCCGCAACCGTATAATCGGCGCACCCCACACCCATTCCGGCTCGCGCACCCGCGGCGGCAGGGCGGCGATGTACAGGCCGAAGGCCGGCAGGAACTGCGCCGCCCCCAGGGCCCAGTCGCGGACCAGCCCCTTCCAGTCGGGCCAGCGTTCGCGCAGCCGCCCCACCTCCCAGGCGCCGACCATGATGCCGTATATGCCCAGCGCCATCAGATGCACGAAAAACATGGCGATGCCGCCAACCCCGAACAGGACCGTGCGCCGCCATCCCGCCCGATCGACGGTGGCCACCCAGGCCGCAAAACCGAGCAGGCCAAGCCCCAGTCCGAACAAAAAATTCAGAAACCCCCAGATCAGCACATGATTGTACAGGAACAGGAAAAGCGCGGCCGGCCAGAGATCGAGCCTGCCATTGATCGCGCGATAGGCCGCGAGAGTCCCGCCGGCAAGCGTCAGCATGCACAGCAGCGTAAACCACCGGCCCAGCTCCAGCGGCGGGATGAACCCGGCCAGCGGGGTCAGCAACAGGTCGACCGCCAGATTCGGCTGCAGTCCCCAGTTCAGGCGATAACTGGCCGCCAGCGCCGGGTCCTGCCCGATCTCGGCCAGAATCCGGATCCGCGCCATGTGATTCGGCATGTTCGCCAGCGGCACGACATCGACCAGAAACAGCGGCGCGACCGCCGCCAGCATCAGCGCCGCGAAGACCATCAGAAGCGCGCGGCCGCTCAATGGCGGCTGGCCCACGGTCACTTTCGCTGAATCCTGGCGGTGTTCTTCTGGGAGCAT
>DAOVHN010000078.1 GCA_030671915.1 Pseudomonadota bacterium | reverse complement strand
GCGAAATTTCCATGTTGTCCCCGCGCTGTCGGGGAACGAGTCGATCGATATCGCCGGCGCGTCGGTGGCGCCGCAGAGCCTGTGGATCCTGGGCGTCACGGTCCTGGTCATCCTGGCGCTGAACTGGTTCTTCTCGCGCACCATGACCGGCCGCGCCATGCGGGCGGTTGCCTTCAACCTGCTCGCCGCCCAATTGGTCGGCGTGAACAACCGGCGCATTCTGCTGCTCGCCTTCGCCCTGGCGGCGGGCCTGGGCGCCATCGCCGGCGCGCTGATCGGGCCCCTGTCGCTGGCCTATCCGGAGGTCGGCATCATGCTGGGCCTGAAGGGCTTTTGCGCCGCCATCCTGGGCGGTCTCGGCTTTCCCTACGGCGCCATCGCGGGCGGGCTGATCGTCGGTATCAGCGAGAACATGACCGCCGGCTATATCTCATCGGCCTACAAGGATGCGGTGGCCTTCGTGATTATCCTGCTGACCCTGTTCTTCATGCCGAACGGGCTGTTCGGCCGGCGGGGCGCGGACAGGGTATGAGACGCCTCGCGACACCGCGCCATGGGGGCATGCTGGCGCTGGCCGCGATCGTCGCGGTGCTGCCGCTGTTCCTGCCCAACGACTTCTATTACGACGTGGCGATCATGGCCGGGCTGAACGCCATTGTCTGCATCGGCCTGAATCTTCTGATCGGCTATGCCGGGCAGATCAGCCTGGGCCATGCCGGGTTCTTCGCGCTGGGCGCCTACGCCTCGGCCATCCTGACCGGCACATACGACTGGCCGCCGGCGGGGGCGCTGCTGGCCGGGGCCGCCGGCACGGGCCTTCTGGCATTCGTCGTGGCGCGGCCGATCATGAAGCTCAGCGGCCATTACCTGGCGATGGGCACGCTGGGGCTGGGCGTCATCATTTCCATCGTGCTGACCCAGGAGGGGGATCTGACAGGCGGGCCGGACGGCATGCCGGTATACGGCTTTTCCGTTTTGGGGTGGGAGCCATCGACCGCGCTGGCCTGGTACTGGATCGTCGGCGGGCTGCTGCTGCTGACGGTCTGGCTGGCGATGAACATTGTGGAGTCGCCCGTCGGCCGGGCGCTGCGCGCGGTACACGGGTCGGAGGCCGCGGCGCGGACCGCCGGCATCGACGTGGTGCACTACAAGGCCCTGATCTTCGTTGTTTCCGCCGTCCTGGCCAGCATCGCCGGCAGCGTCTTCGTGCATTACCGCGGTTTCATCACACCCAGCGAGGCCGGCTTCGTCCATTCGATCGAGCTGGTCACCATGGTGGTGCTGGGCGGCATGGCCTCGATTTTCGGCGCGGTCGTCGGCGCGGCGATCCTGACCGCCCTGCCGCAGCTCCTCACCTTCCTGCATGATTACGAAATGCTGATTTACGGCGCGATCCTGATGGGCGTGATGATCTTCATGCCCCGCGGCCTGGTGCCCGCCATCCAGGCCTGGATCCGGAGCCGCGCGCGATGAGCCTGCTGACCGTACAATCGCTCACCAAGGCGTTCGGCGGCGTGACGGCCATCAACGACCTGACGCTGTCCATCCGCGCGGGCGCCATCCATTCGATCATCGGGCCGAACGGCGCCGGCAAGACGACGCTGTTCAACCTGGTCACCGGCATCTACCGGCCCGACCATGGCGCGGTAACGCTGGATGGCAAGGACATCACGGCCACGCCGGCACATGGCATGGCCGCGCTGGGCCTGTCGCGCACCTTTCAGAATTTGCAGATATTCTTCAACATGACGGCCGCCGAGAATGTGCAAGTCGGCATGCACCGCCATTGCGACCATCGTTTCCTGCCGGCCATGCTGAGCCTGCCCGGCATCGCGCGGCGCGACCGCGAACTGGCGGAGAAGGCCGCCGAGCTGATGCGTTTCGTCGGGCTGGCGGACTATGTGGGCGCCGAGTCCGATTCCATGCCCTATGGCGCGCTGAAGCGGCTCGAGATCGCCCGCGCGCTGGCGGCCGAGCCGCGGCTGCTGCTGCTGGACGAGCCGGCTGCCGGCCTGAACCCGGCGGAGACGGCGGAAATCGACGATCTGATCCGCAAGGTCGGCGAGACCGGCGTTACGGTGGTGCTGGTGGAGCATGACATGAAGCTGGTGATGGGCGTGTCGGAGCATATCCTGGTGATCGACAATGGCCGCCTGCTGGCCGAGGGCACGGGCCCGGAAATCCGGCATAACCCGGACGTCGTTGCCGCCTATCTGGGCGAGGAGGGGCGGACCCTGTGATGCTGCTGGAACTCTCCGACCTGTCTTCCGATTACGGCCGCATCCGCGCACTGCGCGGCGTATCGCTGGCGGTCGCCGAGGGCGAATTGGTGTCGCTGGTCGGGGCCAACGGGGCGGGCAAGACCACCCTGTTGCGCACGATCTCCGGCATCCGCCCGGCCAGCGGCGGGACCGTCACCTTCGACGGCCAGGACATCACGAAGGCGCCGCCCGACCGCCGGGTGCGCCTGGGCATCGTGCAGGTGCCCGAGGGCCGCCAGGTCTTCGCGCCGATGCGGGTCGAGGAAAACCTGCTGATGGGCGCCTACACAAGGCACCGGCGCGAACATGCCGAGGCCCTGGCGCGGCAATACGAGATGTTCCCGGCGCTGGCCGAGGCGCGCAACAAGCCGGCCGGCACGCTGTCGGGCGGCCAGCAGCAGATGCTGGCGGTGGCCCGCGCCCTGATGAGCAATCCGAGATTGCTGCTGCTGGACGAACCCAGCCTGGGCCTGGCGCCGAAGCTGGTGGACGAGGTGTTCGACACCGTGGTGCGGCTGCGCGACGCCGGCGTCACGATCTTCCTGGTCGAACAGAACGCCTGGAAGGCGCTTAGCATCGCCGACCGCGGCTACGTCATGGAAACCGGCGAAATCACCC
Organism: Pseudomonadota bacterium; assembly: GCA_030671915.1. Taxonomy (GTDB): domain Bacteria; phylum Pseudomonadota; class Alphaproteobacteria; order UBA8366; family JADFVY01; genus JADFVY01. The sequence goes on along the minus strand of DAOVHN010000078.1, from coordinate 5,395 downwards.
TCGCCGACAGCGGCGAGGCGCTGCTGAGCAACGAGCGGGTGAAGGCGGCCTATCTGGGATTGTAGGTCACTCGACGCCGGCCGGCAAGCTGGCGGCGAATTTCACATCTGCCGCCCATGGCGCTCATTCCCGGTCCATGGGGAACGCCTTCAATTCGACTTCCATTCCCGCACCTTCCGCTCGGCTTCCTCGAGCTGGGCCGGCTTCATCAGTACCGTCAACGGTTTGCGCATTCCCGACGCCGTTTCCAGAGCCTTGCCTGGCGGCAGGCGCTCTTCGGCGAGCGTTATCCACATATAGGCGAGAACCAGATCGCGGGGGACGCCATTGCCCCCCGTGTGTTTCATGCCCATGGTCAGTTGCGCCTCGCCGTGCCCGTGCCCGGCCGCCCGGCCAAGCAGGTCGATCGCCGCAGCGATATCTTGCGGCACCCCCTCGCCCTTTTCATACATCCGGGCAAGGTAATATTGGGATTCGGCGTCCTCCCCGTCGGCGGCCTTGCGAAACCATTGGGCGGCCATGGCGTCGTCTTGCGGCACGCCGGAGCCGGTCATATACAGAATTCCGAGGCTCCGCATTGCCTCCGCGTGCCCCTGTTCGGCGGCCAGGAGAAACCACTTTTCGGCTTCCCGATAGTCAAGCGTTACCCCCCGGCCCGCGCCGTACCCAATTCCGACATAGAACTGGGCAATGGCAATTCCCTGGTCCGCCGCCTTACGCATCCAGTTCATCGCCCGGGTTTCGTCCTTGGGTACCCCGCGCCCCTCGGCATACATCGAACCGAGATAAGCCTGCGCTTCGGGCGTTCCGGAGTCAGCTGCCATCCTCATCCATTTTGCAGCCTCCACGTCGCTCTGAGGGACCCCCTCGCCGCCGGCGTACATCATACCGAGGCGCCATTGCGCCCCCTCATGTCCCTGTTCGGCCGCCATGCGGTACCATTTCGCCGCCTCGGCCTCGTCCCGGGGCACGCGTTTCCCCGCGTGATATAAATCGCCGAGACTGTATTGCGCTTCGCGATCGCCGCTTTCTGCAATCGATCGCCATGCCGCGATCACTTCACCGATCTTCTCGTTTTCCACTGCCCCTTCCTCCGACTGCCCCGCGAGGGTCGGCGTTACCGCCAGTAAACAAACGAGGAGCAACAGTGGCCCTACGTATCTTGCTCGTTCGATCACGATACAACCCTCCGGGGGCATACGGTAATCCGTATCGCCAATTCCGACAATAGTTTTGACCCGTTGCTCGCCGTGAGCCCTGTCTGACGTTCCCGTGCCGAGGTCAGACTTGCAACCAGGGTCGGGATGGAGGCCTTCATCCCGCTGTCCAGCGGCCAGGCGCTGCTGAGCAACGAGCGGGTGAAGGCGGCGTATCTGGGGCTGTGAGGGGGGGGGATAGCGCAACCTCATACTTCGAAACGCCCCTGCAGGGCTCCGCAGCATGAAGCTCCAACGTTTATGCCCTTATCCTGAGGAGGTTGCGAAGCAACCGCCTCGAAGGGTGAGGTCGCTCGGTGCCGGAATCGGACGCCGGGCTCGCCCCCTACCCGGTATTCCGCAAATCCACGATGCGCTTCGCCTTGCCCATGGATCGCTCGATTCCCCCCTCCGGGATCAGGCGCACATCGGCGTTTACGCCGGTGAAGGCCTTGACGTTTTCGGCCAGACGTCGCGAGGCGTCGGCGGATTCGTCGCCGCCCAGGGGGTGGCCGGGGCGCGGTTCGACCAGCACGGTCAGGGCGTCCAGCCGGCCCTTCGAGGACAGCTCCAGCACATAATGCGGCGACAGGCGGTCGTCCTTCAGGATCAGTTCCTCGATCTGCGAGGGGAAGACGTTGACGCCGCGGATAATCAGCATGTCGTCGGAGCGGCCGGTGACCTTCTCCATGCGCCGCATGCTGCGCGCCGTGCCGGGCAGCAGTCGCGTGAGGTCCCGGGTGCGGTAGCGGACAATCGGGAAGGCCTCCTTGGTCAGCGAGGTGAAGACCAGTTCGCCGGCCTCGCCGTCGGGCAGGACTTCGCCGGTCTCCGGGTCGACGACTTCCGGGTAGAAATGATCCTCCCACAGATGCAGCCCGTCCTTGGTCTCGACGCATTCGCCGGCGACGCCCGGGCCCATCACCTCGGACAGGCCGTAGAGGTCGAGCGCGTCCATGTCGAAGGTCTCCTCGATCTCCTCGCGCATGGCCTGGGTCCAGGGTTCGGCCCCGTGCATGCCGATGCGCAAGGGCGATTTGCGCGGGTCCAGGCCCTGGCGCTTGTACTCGTCGGCGATGGCCAGCATGTAGGACGGGGTGACCATGATGATCTCGGCCCCGAAATCCTCGATCAGCTGTACCTGTCGTTCGGTCATGCCGCCGGATACCGGGATCACCGTGCAGCCCAGCCGCTCGGCCCCGTAATGGGCGCCCAGCCCGCCGGTGAACAGGCCGTACCCGTACGACACGTGCACGATATCGCCCGCCTTGCCGCCGGCCGCGCGGATCGAGCGGGCCATCAGGTCGGCCCAGGTATCGACGTCGCTCTGGGTATAGCCGACGACCGTGGGCTTGCCGGTGGTGCCGCTGGAGGCATGGATGCGGACCACCTGCTCGCGCGGCACGGCGAACATTCCGAAGGGATAGTTGGCGCGCAGGTCGGCCTTTACGGTGAAGGGGAATTTCGTGAGATCGCTGAGGTCGCCCAGATCATCCGGATGGACACCGGCCTCGTCGAAACTTTTCCTGTAGTGGGGCACATTGTCATAAGCGTGGCGCAACGACCATTTCAGCCGTTCGAGCTGCAGCGCGGAAATCTCGTCGCGGCTGGCGGTCTCGATCGCGTCGAGATCTTGGCGGTCCGTTGTCGGCCTCATGGTCGTCATGGCTTCCCTCTTGGCCTGAAAGGCACAGGATCTTTGTGGTTATAGCCATTGAAACATTTTGGGAAGCGGCCCGCAATAGCCGGAAAACATTTGCGGGAATTCAAGGGGAGGGAGACTCCACACCGGGGCCCCTGCCGCTTGGTGACTCACTATGAAGGGGGATAGGGGGATAGGGGGATAAGAAAAAAGGCGGCCTTTGGCCGCGAGATTCCTCATCCCCCTATCTCCCTCATCCCCACATCCCCCTTGGTCCGGCCCAGCGAGCGGCGGGGTTTCAAAGAGGACTCTCGGTATCTCCGTGGTTAACCGGAATCCTTGCCGAGGTCAGGCACGCTTTCGCCCCGGACCTGGTAGGAGTTGCCGCGGAACAGGGCCACGACATTGCCGTCGCCATCGGTGACGGTGACGTCGTAGATGCCGGTACGGCCGCCGCGCGACTGCTTTTCCGCGACCGCCGTCAGTTCCGCGCCCGCCGGCACAGCGGCGGCGAAGCTGATATTGCAGGAAATCGCCAGCGTCGCCCGGTTCTCGCTGTTCGAGGCGTAGGCGAAGGCCGTATCGGCCAGCGCGAAAATCATCCCGCCATGGCAGACGCCGTGGCTGTTCAGCATGTCGTCTCGCACGGCCATCCGGGCGATGGCGTAATGCGGGCGCATCTCCTCGATTCGCACGCCCCAGCCTTGAGCCGCATTATCCAGCGCATACATGCCTTCGCCCACGGCTTCCGCAAAATCCTTGTCGCCGGTCATCGCCCAGCCCCCCTTTCGATTGCCCGCCAGACCTTCTCGGGCGTGGCCGGCATCATAACATCCTGCGCGCCGATGGCGTCGGCGACGGCGTTCATCACCGCCGCCGGGGCGCCGATCGTGCCCGGCTCGCCCACCCCCTTGGCGCCCAGCGGGTTGTGGCTGGCGGGGATACCGGCGTCATGCAGCGCAAAGGCGGTGAGGTCGGCGGCCCTTGGCAGGGCGTAATCCATCCACGAGCCGGTCAGAAGCTGGCCGCTCTCGTCGTAATGGATGCGCTCCAGCAGCGCCGCGCCGACGCCCTGGGCGATGCCGCCATGCAGCTGGCCCTCGACGATTGCCGGGTTCAGCCGCGTGCCGGCATCGTCGACGCCGGTGAAGGCGAGGATCTCGACCGCGCCCGTAGCGGGGTCGACCTCCAACTCGCAGGCATAGGCGCCGTTGGGGACCGATACGTGATCGCCGCTGAAATCCGCAGAACCGGCGCAGCCATTCAGCTCGCTCGGCGGTATTTGCCGGGCGAGATCGGCGAGGCAGATCGAAAGATCGGTGCCGCGCACGGTGAATTTGCCGTCGCCATAGGCGATATCCGCCACCGCCGCCTCCATCGCCTCGCCCGCATGGGGCAGCAGGTTTTCAATCATCGCGTCGGTCGCATGGAAGATGTTGATACCGGCGATCTGCAGCGCGGAGGAACCGCCGGTCGCCGTGGTGCGCGCCGGCATATCCTCGCTGTCGCCCTGGCGCAGGCGAACGCGACCGACGTCGATGCCCAGTTTGCCGGCCACGATCCGGGCGAAGCTGGTCTCCAGCCCCTGGCCGATATCCTGTGCGCCGGTGCGGATGGCGACGATACCGTCGGCCTCCAGCGCCACCGTGGCGGTATCCTCGGGCACGCCGCCGCTGATATGCAGATACATGCCCAGCCCAAAGCCGCGCAGGCGCCCGGCGGCGGCCGATTGCGCCCGGCGCGCGGCGAAACCCGAACAGTCGGATTCTTCCAGCGCGCGCGCCAGCACGGCCGGGAAATCCGCGTCCTTCCAGACGATGCCGGTGGCCGCGGTATAGGGCATGTCCACCGGTGCGACGAGATTGCGGCGGCGCAGCTCGAACCGGTCGATGCCGGTCTCGGCGGCGGCCTTGTCGACCAGCCGTTCCATCAGATACAGCGATTCCGGCTTGCCGGCCCCGCGATAGGCGTCGGTGGGCGCGGTGTTGGTGTAGACGGCGCGCACGGTCACCGCCAGCGCCTGGACGCGGTAGACGGAGCCGACGGTTTTCGCGAATCCCGCGGACACGATGGCGGGGGCGAAGGCCGAGGCGTATGCGCCGAGATTGCCGTGCGTCATAAGCTCCAGCCCCAGGAAGCGCCCCTCTTTGTCGAGCGCCAGGGTCGCCTCGCTGACATGGTCGCGCGCATGCACGTCCGCCAGCATGCTTTCGCCGCGCGTCGCGGCCCATCGCACGGGGCGGCCAACCAGGCGCGCCGCCGCCAGCACCGCAACCTGTTCGGGATAGGCAACCAGCTTCATGCCGAAGCTGCCGCCGACGTCCGGGGTCACGACCCGCAGCCTGGCCTGTTCGATATCCAGGCTGGCCGCCACCAGGCTTCGCATGAAATGGACGCCCTGGGTCTGGGTCTGCAGCAGGTAGGAGTCGGCTGCCGCATCCCAGGCGCCGATCGCCGAGCGCGGTTCGACCGGCGCGGCGACCACGCGGTTGTTCACTTCCCGGATGGTGACCCGGTGGAAGGCCCCGGCCATGGCGGCCGCCGTCGCCGCCTCGTC
>DAOVHN010000463.1 GCA_030671915.1 Pseudomonadota bacterium | reverse complement strand
GCTCAGCCATGCCGCGGGCCAGGGGACCATCGCCTACGCGCTGGCCCATCTGCCGCCGGGATTTTCCTCGGTCGGGCTGCTGCTGGAACCGGTCGCCGCCGCCCTGCTGGCCTGGATCATCCTGGCGGAAGCGGTAACACCCTGGCAGGCCGTAGGCGGCGCGATTATCCTGTGGGGCATTGTACTGGCCCGGAGAGGAAGCCGGCGATGAGCGACCATTCCTCGATCGATCGTAGCGCGGCCACCCGGCTGCTCCAGAGCTTCGCCGAAGAATCCCGGAGCGGCATCAGGCACGCGACGGTGGCACGATCGCTGGCGCTGCTGGCCTTTGCCGGATGGGTCTTGCTGATCCAGGATTTCCCCAGAGCCTGGTTCTTTATCGGTTTGCTGACCGCATTGCTGGTCGTAGGCATTGCCCACGGGTTCGTCGCGTTGAGAATGGCGCCGCGTATCTGGCCCGGCATGCTCTTCATGGTGGCGGACTCCTGTTTGCTGGCTTATGCCCTGGCGGCGCCGAACCCGTTCATGGCCTTACCGCTACCCGCGCCGCTGACCCTGCGCCTCGGCAATTTCTCTTTCTTCTATGCCCTGCTTGCGGCCTCGCTTCTGACCTATTCGCCGCGCCTTGTGCTGTGGTGCGGGGTAACCGGCGCGGCGGCCTGGGGCGGCGCGGTGGAGTGGATCGCCAGTCTCCCGGATTCGCGAACGCAGTTCGATATCACCGGCTGGGGCGCCATAGGACCGGCCGGACATATACCATTTCGGATGGATCCTTATTTCGTCGCATTAACCCAGCATATAAAGGAGGCCTTCATATTTCTGGTTGTCGCCGGCATCCTCGCCACGGTGGTGTGGCGGGCGCGCCGGCTCGCGCTGCGCCATGCGATGGCGGAACGCGAGCGGGCCAATCTGGCGCGCCATTTCTCCCCCAACATGGTCGATATGCTGGCCAGTTCGGACGAACCGCTGGGGGCGGTGCGACGCCAGAAGGTCGCCGTCCTATTCGCCGATATCGTCGGGTTCTCTGGACTGGCCGAACGGCTTGGCCCGGTTCAAACGATGGATCTGTTGCGCAAGACCCATTCGCTGGTCGCCGAGCAGATCTTTGCCCATGGCGGCACGCTGGACAAATATATCGGGGACGCAGTGATGGCGACCTTCGGGGTACCCACCGTCGGCCCCGAGGATGCCGCCAACGCGATCGCCTGCGCGCGATCGATCCGCCGGGCGCTGGCGGCGAATAAGCCGCTGGAAAGCGATCCCGTCAAGATTGGTATCGGGGCACATTTCGGCGAGGTTGTGATAGGGGATATCGGCGATGAGCGCCGGGTGGAATTCGGGGTCATCGGCGATACGGTCAATGTGGCAAGCCGGCTGGAAGGGCTTACCCGCGATCTCGGCCCGATTGTTGTCAGTGACGAGCTGTTCGCGGCCGCCGGGGGAGGCGCCGCCCATGCGGACGGTTTCCGCCTGGTGCCCGGACAAAAGTTGCGCGGCCGCGAGGAGCCGATCGATATTTGGGTGCTGGACAGCGATTGGCCATAAAGTCGGCCTGCGACTACAGAAAACATGACAAGCCGCTGAAAATGACTAGGTTAGGCCGCATGAAACGCCAGAATCACACCAAGATCGTCGCCACGCTGGGTCCGTCCAGTTCCACGCCCGAACTCATCGAGGCCCTGTTCCGTACCGGGGTGGACATGTTCCGCCTGAATTTCAGCCACGGAGTCCACGAAGAACATCGCGGGCGCTACGACATAATTCGCGCGCTGGAGAAGAAGGTTGGAAGGCCGATCGCCATTCTGGCGGATCTGCAGGGGCCGAAACTTCGGGTCGGCACCTTTGCCAATGGCCCCATCGAGTTGAAGGCGCGCCAGTCCTTTCGGCTGGACCTGGACAAGAGGCCGGGTGACAGCAAGCGCGTGAACCTGCCGCATAAGGAAATTTTCCAGGCGCTGGAGAAGGGTTCGGAACTGTTGCTGAACGACGGCCGCATCCGCCTGAAGGTCAGCGCGTGCGGCCCGGATTACGCCGAGACCAAGGTAATGGTCGGCGGGCTGCTATCGGACCGCAAGGGTGTGAACGTACCCGGCGTGGTGCTGCCACTGTCACCGCTGACCGCCAAGGACCGCAAGGACCTGGCCTTCGCGCTGGATCTGGGCGTCGACTGGATCGGGCTCAGCTTCGTGCAACGGCCGCAGGATATCGCCGACGCCCGCAAGCTGATCGCCGGGCGCGCCGCGATTTGCGCCAAGCTGGAAAAGCCGGCCGCGGTCGAGTGCCTGGACGAGATCGTGGAGTTGACCGATTCGCTTATGGTGGCGCGCGGCGATCTGGGCGTGGAACTGCCGCCCGAGGACGTGCCGGTGCTGCAGAAGCGCATGATCCGCGCCTGCAGCGAGCATGGCCGTCCGATCATCGTCGCAACCCAGATGCTGGAATCGATGATCGACGCCCCGACGCCGACCCGCGCGGAAGCCTCCGACGTCGCGACCGCGGTCTATGACGGCGCCGACGCCGTGATGCTGTCGGCGGAAACGGCCGCCGGCAAGTACCCCGTCCAGGCAGCGGCCATGATGGACCGCATCATCGCGCGCGTGGAACAGGATCCGCTCTACTGGAAATTCATCGAGGCCGAACGGGTGGAACCGGAGGCGACCGCGGCCGACGCGATCAGCGCCGCGGCGCGGCAAGTGGCCCATACGCTGTCGGCCAAGGCGGTGGTTACCTATACGACGTCGGGCTCGACCTCGCTTCGGATCGCGCGCGAGCGGCCCAAGGTGCCGATCCTCAGCCTGACACCGAAGCTGGAAACGGCGCGCAAGCTGGCCATTGTCTGGGGCGTCCACTCGGTGCATACCGCGGACGCGCGCAGCTTCGACGACATGGAAAAGAAGGCGTCGGCGGCCGCAATAGCCGACAATTGCGCCAAACATGGCGAGCGCATCGTCATCACCGCCGGCGTCCCCTTC
>DAOVHN010000048.1 GCA_030671915.1 Pseudomonadota bacterium | reverse complement strand
TTGCCGTGGGTCAGCAGCTCCAGGCCCAGGAAGCGCCCCTCTTCGTCAAGCGCCAGCGTCGCCTCGCTGACATGGTCGCGCGCATGGGTATCGGACAGCATGCTTTCGCCGCGCGTCGCGGCCCATCGCACGGGGCGGCCAACCAGGCGCGCCGCCGCCAGCACCGCGACCTGTTCGGGATAATGGACCAGCTTCATGCCGAAGCTGCCGCCGACATCCGGCGTCACGACCCGCAGTTTGCCCTGTTCGATATCCAGGCTGGCGGCCACCAGCCCACGCATGAAATGGACGCCCTGAGTCTGGGTCCGCAGCAGATAGGCGCCCGTCGCGGCATCCCAGGCGCCAATCGCAGAGCGCGTCTCGACCGGCGCGGCGACCACGCGGTTGTTCGCTTCCCTGATGGTAACCCGGTGGGCAGCCTCGGCCATGGCGGCTTTCGTGGCGGCCTCGTCGCCCAGTTTCCAGGTGAAGGCGACGTCGTCGCTTTGCGCGGGGTCGAGTTGCGGCGGCTCCTCGGCATAGTCGATCAACACAAGCTCGCCGGCATCCGCCGCCTGTTCGGGCGTTTCCGCCAGCACCAAGGCCACCGCCTCGCCGACGAACCGTACCAGGCCGATCGCCAGGGCATGGCGTTCGGGCTCGCGGTAGGGGGTTCCGTCGAAACTGTCCATCGGCATCGGCGTGCGCATCGGCTTTACGCCGGCGGCGGCAAGATCGGGCCCGGTCAGCACCGCGGCCACGCCGGGCGCGGCGGCCGCCGCTGCCGTATCGATCGCCTCGATCCGCGCATGGGCGTGGGGCGAGCGAACGAAGAAGGCATGCAGGCAACCCTCGGCCGGCAGATCCTCGACGAAGCAGCCACGGCCCGTGAGGAACCGGTCATCCTCGAGCCGGTAGTGCGGTAATTCCGTCATTTACCCTTCCAGGCCGGGGATCATGCGCCCGGCGGTCAGCGTCCTGATCGCCGCGCAGGCCGCGCCATAGCCGTTGTCGATATTGCAGACGGTGACGCCCGGCGCGCAGGAGACGAGGCAGGCGGCCAGCGCCGTCTCGCCGTCGCGGGCCATGCCGTATCCGGTGGAGGTCGGCACCGCGATCAACACGCCGGGGACCAGCCCGCCCAGCACGCTGGGCAGCGCCGCATCCATGCCGGCGACTGCGATCACCACGGGATGGCGTTTGATTTCGTCGGCCCGCTCCACCAGCCGCCAGATGCCGGCGACGCCGACATCGAAAATCGCGGTCGAGGCGATGTCGTGGAACTCCAGCGTCCTGACCGCCTCTCGCGCCGGCCCGCTGTCGGAGGTGCCAGCGGTCACCACGGCGACCAATGGCGCGGACGGGGCGGCGGGGTTGAACTGGAAGAAGGCGGTTTGCGAGTCCGCGTCGTAATCCATGCCCTCGCGGTGGGCCGCCGTCAGGGCGGCGAATTTCGCCTCGTCCAGGCGCGTCAGCAGGAAGGGTTCTCCCTTTTCCGCGATTTCCGCTAGTATCCGGTCGATCTGCGATACCGTTTTCTGGGCGCAGAAGACGGTTTCCCCGAAGCCCAGCCGTTCGGTGCGATTGTAATCGATATTGACGTCGGGCGGGTTCATCGGCGCGCCTGGTTCTTCTGCCCGACGAAGGCGCTGCCGCGCCCGTAGGGGAGGAATTCGATTTCGCGGCAGTCCATGTCCGGCCGGCGTTCCCGCATTTCTTCGATCAGCCGGGCGCGACGGTCAGGCGAAAGTCCCGCGATGGTTCCGTCGTCCAGCTCGATAACGACGCCCTGCTTGCGCAGGCGGCAGCGCACCGTCTCCGGCGCCAGGGTATCCCTCAGCCATTCCTCCATATCGTCGATCAGGGCCAACGCCGCCGCTTCGATCCGAAGGCCGGTCTCGACCCGGCTGGACAGGCAGGGCGACGAGGGCAGGGCCGCGAGTTCCGGCAAATTCAGGGCCCTCGCCAGCGCCCGCACGTCGGCCTTGGCGAATGCCGCCTCGATATAGGGGTGACGCACGGCGTTTTCGGCCGCCGCCTCCAGACCCGGGCGATAATCCCCCAGATCGTCGCAATTGGCCCCGGACAGCACTACGCCACCGGGCATCGCGGCCAGCATGCCGTACAGGTTGGATTTGCAGAAATAGCAGCGGTTCACCGGGTTGGCGCGGTAGCGTTCGTCGGCGAATTCGCCGGCATCGGCCAGTTCCAGCCGCCAGCCTTCCTCGCGCCCGCGCGCCCGCACCCGTGCCGTCGCCGCGCGCGGCACCGCCGGCGAGACCGCATGGACCATCCGCACGCGCCCGCGCCCCAATGTCCGGTGGGCGAAGCTGGCCAGCGTCATGGAATCGACGCCGCCGGACACCGCGACGGTTACCTCGCCATATTCCCCCAGCAGCCGGGCCAGCAGATCCATCATGGCGGTGTTGCGCGGACGGACTTCATTGCCCATTGAGGTCTTTCTCCTGAATGGCCTTCAGTTCAGCCTCATAGCGCTTCTTCTGGCGCGCGGAAACCCCTCTCGTGCCGGCGAGCGCGTCCATCTCCGCCTTGGCCGTAACGCCGGAGGGGCGCTGTGCGATTTTTACCGGCAGGTCGCCGGCAGACAGGGTTTCGCGGGCGACGAGATTGCGGGCCTGGGTGGCCCGGCGCACGCCCAGCGTCGTCGTCTCATCCAGCAGCAGCGCCGCAATATCGTTCGCCTTGCCCGGTTCGGCGAGCACCTGCAATGCCGTTCCCATGCGGCCCTTCTTGCCGAAGACCGGCCACTGGCAGACATCTACAACGCCGTCCGCCGCGCGCAGATGATCGATGGCGGCGGCCAGATCCTCGGCCGTCTGGTCGTCGATCTCGCACCGCAGCACTTCCACATGATCGCCCGCCATTGCCCGATCGGCCGGGCCGTAAAGGGTCGCGCGCAGAATATTGCTGCGCGAGGCGAATTTGCGCATGCCGAAGCCGACCCCCGCCCCGATGAGGCGCCTGGGTGTGGAGTCGACGGCCTGGGAAGCCCCGAGATAGCGCAGGATTGCAGCACCTGTCGGCGTTACGCGTTCGCCTTCCTCGCCGTCGTCGACAAGCGTGAAGCCCTTCAACAGCTCCAGCGTGGCCGGGGCGGGAACCGGCAGGAAGCCATGTGCCGTGCGCACCTGCCCGCGGCCGCGCGGCAGCGCGCCGACCGACCAGATGCAAGGCGCCAGCGCCGTGACGATGGCCGCGGCCGACAGGATATCGATGATCGAATCCAGGGCGCCGACTTCGTGGAAAGAAACCGCGTCGGCGTCTTTCCCATGAACCGCCGCCTCGGCCCCGGCGAGCAATCCGAAGATGCCCAGCGCCGCCTCACAGACCCCGGCATCGAGCGGGGCCCGTTCCAGCCGGCCGCGAATATCGCGCCATTGGACATGCGAGTCGGGGGCGTGGTTATGGCCGTTGCCTTCCGGCGACACGCCATCCACCAGGAAACGTGAGCCGGTCAGGGCGCCGTCGTCATGGGATTCGCGGGTCACGCGGACAGTTTTGGGAAGGCCCATCGCCGCGATCGCATCCTCGCAGCGGGACCAGAGATCGGGGCGAATATCCAGCAATGCCGCCGAAAACATGTCGCCGGCCACGCCACCGACGGCGTCGAGATGGATCGCCGTTACCGGAAGCTGTTTGATGTCATCGGTCACTGGCTGGTCTCCCTACGCTCCCGTGGAGCTTCGGGAGACACTCCCACGCCTTAGCGCCTTCACGCAACAGTCCACCAAGGTGGCCTGCCGGCCGAAGCGACAAGCGCAGGGTGGCGGAGAGGGTGGGATTCGAACCCACGGTACTCAAAGAGCACAACGGTTTTCGAGACCGCCCCGTTCGACCACTCCGGCACCTCTCCGCAGGTGAGTTGTCCTCACGGGCGCGGCGAAACTAGCGAAAAGCCTTCGCCGCCGCAAGCCGTGATAATTGCTCCCGCAACGATATTGTAATCCCGCATCCCGATTACCAGATGGCCGTACAGACGAAAGGCGGGCGGCGCGGCGCATTTTCGCAGGCGTTCGACCGAATTGGCGGTTGACTTGGGCGCGCGCGTGAATATAGTGCCGCCACGTTTTAACGCGGGCCTGAGAGCGGCCCGCCTTTTGGTTTGCTCCGCCATGCGCGGGCTCCTGCATACGAAAGCTGGACGGATGTACGCAGTTATCAAGACCGGCGGCAAGCAATACAAGGTCGCCAAAAACGATGTAATCCTGGTGGAAAAGCTGCCGGGCGAGGCGGGCGCCGCCGTGGAACTGGACGAGGTTCTGCTGGTCGGCGACGACAAGAGCCAGACCGTTGGTTCACCGCTGGTCGATGGCGCGCATGTTGCGGCCACCGTGCTGGAGCAGACCCGCGGCGAGAAGATCATCGTCTTCAAGAAAAAGCGGCGCCAGAATTACCGCCGTAAGGCTGGCCATCGCCAGGACCTGACGGCGCTGAAGATCACCGATATCGTGACCGGCGGCAAGAAGAAGGCGGCCAAGGCCGCAGAGCCGAAGGCGGAAGCATCAAAGGCCGCGCCGAAGGCGGAAGCATCAAAGGCCGCGCCGAAGGCGGAAGTACAAAAAGCCGCGCCGAAGGCGGAAGAAAAGAAAGCCGCACCGAAGGCGGCAGAGGCGAAGGCCGCGCCGAAGAAGGCGGAAGCCAAGCCGGCCGCGAAGAAAGCAGAGGCCAAGACTGAGGCCAAGCCGGCCGCGAAGAAGGCGCCGGCAAAGAAGCCCGCAGCCAAAAAGGCCGAGGCGAAGCCCGCGGCGGAGAAGAAACCCGCGGCCAAGAAGGCCCCGGCGAAGAAGCCCGCCGCGAAGAAGAAAGACTGAGGAGTAACGATCGATGGCACATAAAAAGGCAGGCGGCAGTTCCCGCAACGGCCGCGACTCCGCCGGTCGCCGCCTCGGCGTGAAGAAATATGGCGGCGAGGCCGTCATCCCCGGCAACATCATCATTCGCCAGCGCGGCACCAAGGTGCATCCCGGCGACAATGTCGGCATGGGCAAGGACCACACGATCTTCGCGACCAGCGAAGGCCGCGTGAAGTTCCACAAGACCCGCGCCCGCACGACCGTGTCGGTTGATCCGATCCCGTCGCCGGCTGAATAATACCTCGGTGGACGCCCCACCGAAGGTGGCGCCCATCGCTGGACCGAGATTACGGAGGAGGGAGATGGGATGCCATCTCCCTCTTTTTATGCCTCCTCCGCCGGACCGGCCCATGACGCCGACGCTTGAAACCGAGAGGCTGTTGCTGCGTCCCTTCCGCGCGGAGGACGCGCCCGCCTTGCATGCGCATTGCGGCAACTGGAACATCGCGCGGATGCTGACCCGCGTCCCGCATCCCTACAGGCGCGATCTTGCCGAGAGCTGGATCGAGTCGCATGCCAAGGATTGGCGGAGCGGTGCTGAAATTACCTTCTGCATCGAACTGGACGGCGAAGCGGTCGGCGCCGTCGGGCTCAGGCGCACCGAGGGCCGAACGTATGAGATAGGGTACTGGCTGGGCGAACCTTGGTGGGGCAAGGGTTTTGCGACGGAAGCGGCGCGCGGCGCCATGCGATTCGCCTTCGAGGAACTGGGCGCGGAAAAACTGAGCTCCGGCCATTTCCTGGACAATCCCGCGTCCGGGCGCGTACTGGAAAAATGCGGTTTCCGCTATACTGACGAGAGCATGGTGCCTTGCGAGGCGCGCGGCGAGGCGGTGGCGCACCGGAACTTCGAATGCAGACAGGATGATATGGCAGGCGAAAGATCATGAAGTTTCTCGATCAGGCGAAGGTCTATATCAAGAGCGGTGACGGCGGCAATGGTTGCTCCAGTTTCCGCCGCGAGAAATATATCGAGTTCGGTGGCCCGAACGGCGGCGACGGCGGGCGCGGTGGCGACGTGATCGCGGTCGCGGTCCCCGGCCTGAACACGCTGATCGATTTCCGCTTCCAGCAGCATTTCAAGGCCCAGAAGGGCCGGGCGGGCCAGGGCCGCCAGATGACCGGCGCCAACGGCAAGCACGCGATCCTGAAGCTGCCGGTCGGCACGGAACTCGTGGATCAGGAAACCGGGGAGACCATCGCCGACCTGACCGAGGCGGGCCAGGAGATCGTGCTGCTGCGCGGCGGTGACGGCGGATTCGGCAATATGCGTTTCAAATCGTCCACCAACCGCGCGCCGCGCCGCGCCGACCCCGGCTGGCCCGGTCAGGAAATGACGCTCATCCTGCGGCTGAAGCTGATCGCCGATGCGGGCCTCGTCGGCCTGCCCAACGCCGGCAAATCGACCTTCCTGGCGGCGACCTCGCGCGCGAAACCCAAGATCGCCGACTATCCCTTCACCACCCTGCATCCGCAGCTTGGCGTGGTATATGCCGAGGGTCAGGAATTCGTGCTGGCCGACATTCCGGGCCTGATCGAGGGCGCCCATGAGGGGCTGGGGCTGGGCGACCGTTTCCTGGGCCATATAGAGCGCTGCGGCGTGCTGCTGCATCTGATCGACGGGACGCAGGAGGACGTGGTGGAGGCCTACCGCACGGTGCGCCACGAAATGAAGGAATATGGCGGCGGGTTGAGCGAAAAGACCGAGATTATCGGCCTCAACAAATGCGACGCGCTGGACGAGGAAACCATCGCGGAAAGAAAGGCCGTGCTGGAAAAGGCCGCCGGCGCGGCGGTCCATGCGCTTTCCGGCGTTTCAGGCGAGGGTGTGGACAGGGTGCTATCGGCCCTGCTGGCAGAGATAAAGCGCGACCGGGCCGCGCGCGCGGAAGAGAAAAAGGCCGGCAATGTCGCCGAGGCCGGGGATGGCTGGACGCCATGACTAGTGCTCACAGGCTGACGCAGGCCAAGCGAGTCGTTATCAAGATCGGTTCGGCGCTGCTGGTAGACCAGGAAAGCGGCGCCATCCGGCGCGACTGGCTGGCCGCGCTGGCCGAGGATATCGCGGCCCTGCGCGACCAGGACAAGCAGGTCGCGGTAGTGTCTTCCGGCGCGATCGCGGCGGGGCGGCGGCATCTGGGGCTGACCGGGCGCGCCCTGCGGCTGGAGGAAAAACAGGCCGCTGCGGCGACCGGGCAGATCCGCCTGGCGCATGCCTACGAGGAAGCGTTGGCCCGCCATAACATTACCGTTGCGCAGATCCTGTTGACGCTGGACGACACCGAGGAACGCCGCCGGCATCTGAACGCCCGCAGCACCCTGAACAAGTTGCTGGCGCTGGGCGCGGTACCGCTGATCAACGAGAACGATACCGTCGCCACCCAGGAAATCCGTTATGGCGACAACGACCGGCTGGCCGCGCGCGTCGCCGCCATGATAAGCGCCGATGTACTGATTCTGCTGTCGGATATCGACGGCATGTACGAGGCCGACCCGCACAAGGTTCCGGATGCGAAACATATCCCGGAAATCGGCGAGATCACACCGGCGATCGAGAGCATGGCCGGGGCCGCGCCCGAGGGCTTTTCGTCGGGCGGCATGATCACCAAAATCCAGGCCGCGAAAATCACCCTCGGCGCGGGCTGCCATTTGGCGCTGACCGAGGGGCATTCGCTCAACCCCGTGCGCCGCCTGCTTGAGGGCGGGCGCTGCACTTGGTTCGTGGCCTCGGCCACCCCCCGCACCGCGCGCAAGCGCTGGATCGCGGGATCGCTGAAGTCGGCGGGCGAGTTGGTCGTCGACAAGGGCGCGGAAAACGCCTTGGCGAAGGGCAGCAGCCTGCTGCCGGCGGGCGTCGTGAAAGTCACGGGACGGTTCGACCGCGGCGACCTGATCACACTGCGCGGTACGGACGGCAACGAGATCGGGCGTGGGCTGGTCGCCTATTCCGACGAGGACGCGAGACATATCGCCGGCCACAAGACCGGTGAAATCGAGGAAATTCTGGGCTATCGTGGTCGCGACGAAGTCATTCACCGCGACGACCTGGCGCTGGACTGACGATTGAGAGGCAGGAAATGGCGAATGTAACGGCTTTGAAGACCGAGGATATCGCGGCCGAAATGCGCCGCATCGCCGAGGACGCCCGCGAGGCGGCGCGCGCGCTGGCTCAATCGGACGGCGAGACGCGCAACGCCGCGCTGATGGCGGCGGCGGCCGAGATCCGCGCCAAAGCGGCCCGGATTGCCGAGGAAAACGCCAAGGATATGGAATTTGGCGAGGAGAAAGGCCTGTCGGCGGCGCTGATGGACCGGCTGCTGCTGACGCCGGAACGCATCGAAGCGATGGCCAGGGGGCTGGAGGACGTCGCCGCCCTGCCCGACCCGCTGGGCAAGGTGCTGGCCGAGTGGGACCGGCCCAACGGGTTGAAGATTGCCCGGGTGAGCGTGCCGCTCGGCGTGATCGGCATCATTTACGAATCGCGCCCGAACGTGACGGCGGATGCCGGCGGGCTGTGCCTGAAGGCCGGCAATGCGGCGATCCTGCGCGGCGGCTCGGAAAGCTTCCATTCCTCGACGATCATCGCCGAATGCCTGCGGGCCGGCTTGACCGGCGCGGGGCTGCCCGCCGGGGCGATCCAGATGCCGCCGACCCGCGACCGCGCGGCCGTCGGCGCCATGCTGACCATGCCCGACCTGATCGACGTCATCGTGCCGCGCGGCGGCCGGTCGCTGATCGAGCGGGTGATGGAAGAATCGCGCGTGCCGGTGCTGGCACATCTTGAAGGTGTCTGCAGCGTCTATGTGCATGAGGCAGCAGACCCGGAAATGGCGCGCCATATCACACTGAACGCCAAAATGCGGCGCACCGGCATCTGCGGCGCGGCGGAAAACCTGTTGATCGACCGGGCGATCGCCGCGGCCCAACTGACCGGCATCGTCGACGATCTGGCGGAAGCAGGGTGCGAGGTCCGCGGCGACGAAGGGGCTCAGGCGATCGATTCGCGCATCGTGCCCGCCAGCGAGAAAGACTGGTCCACGGAATATCTGGAGGCGATCATTGCGGTGAAGCTGGTGGACGGGGTCGAGGACGCGGTCGATTTCATCAACCATCACGGCTCGCATCATACCGATTCGATCATCACCGGCGACGCGGCGGCCGCGGAAATCTTCCTCAACCGCGTCGATAGCGCCATCGTGATGCATAACGCCTCGACCCAGTTCGCAGATGGCGGCGAGTTCGGCATGGGCGCGGAAATCGGCATATCGACCGGACGCCTGCATGCCCGCGGTCCGGTCGGCGCCGAGCAACTGACCACCTACAAATATGTGGTGCACGGATCGGGCCAGACGCGGCCCTGAGGCAAAAAAAAGGGGCGGCCGAAGCCGCCCCCGATCGTCTTTTACGCGAACCGGTCAGGAACCGGCGATGCTGTTGCGCAAGGTGGCGATTTCGCCTTCCAAGCGGCCTTCCTCCTTGCCCAGCCCCAGCAGTCGCTCATACATCGCGTCGCGTTCGTACTTGCTGATTTCATGCTTGTTGCCGGCCGAGTCGATCCGGTAACCGTTGTCCATATCG
>DAOVHN010000626.1 GCA_030671915.1 Pseudomonadota bacterium | reverse complement strand
TCTGGTGCACGAGCTTATCGAGGCTTGCCGCGAGCGCTATGACGTGACGCTGGAAACCGTCTCCGTCGGCGACGAGACCGTTCATTTCAAGCTGCCGCGCGCGCTGAGCGCCTGACGGGGACGTGATGGCGGTCTATACGGAAGTCGGCGACGAGGAGCTGGAGGCCTTTGTCGCGGAATACGATCTCGGCCCCGTGCTGTCCTGCAAGGGCATCGCCGAGGGGGTGGAGAACACCAACTACCTGATCCATACATCGACAGGCAGCTATATCCTGACGCTCTATGAAAAGCGCGTGGCGGAGGCCGACTTGCCCTTTTTCCTGGGCCTGATGGAGCATCTGGCGGGCAAGGGCATCCCCTGTCCCACGCCGGTCCATGGCAAGGACGGCAAGGCGCTGAGGCGGCTGTGCGGCCGCCCGGCCGCGATCATCACCTTCCTGGACGGCATGTGGCCACGGCGCATCCGCACCGAACATTGCGCCGGCGTCGGCAAGGCGCTGGCGCGGCTGCATATGGCGGGCCAGGATTTCACCATGTCCCGGCCGAACGGGCTAACGGTGGATAGCTGGCGCGCCTTGCTGGAGGCTTCCACGCCACGGGCCGGCGAGGTGCGCCAAGGCCTGGCGGCGGTCCTCGAAAAAGAGCTGGATTTCCTCGAGGCCAACTGGCCGACCGACCTGCCCTCCGGCATCTGCCATGCCGACCTGTTCCCCGACAATGTGTTCTTTGTCGGCGATAAACTGTCCGGGCTGATCGACTTCTATTTCGCCTGTAACGATTTCTTCGCCTACGACCTGGCGGTCTGCCTGAACGCCTGGTGTTTCGAGCGCGACCGCAGCTTCAATATCACCAAGGCGCGGGCCATGCTGTCGGCCTATCGCCAGGTCCGCCCATTCTCGGACGCGGAGCTGGCTGCCCTGCCGTTGCTGGCCCGGGGCTGCGCCCTCAGGTTCCTGCTGACCCGCCTCTACGACTGGCTGAACACGCCGGCCGGCGCGTTGGTCAAGCCGAAGGACCCGCTGGAATTTCTGGCCATCCTGCAGTTCCATCAGGGCGTCGCCGGCCCCAGCGCCTACGGGCTGAAATAGGGGCGGACCATGGCGAAGGAACGCGTCCAGATATTCACCGACGGAGCCTGCAGCGGGAATCCCGGTCCCGGCGGCTGGGGCGTCGTGCTGCGCTGGAAGGGCACGGAGAAAGAGATATCGGGCGGCGAGCGCGAGACCACCAACAACCGCATGGAAATGATGGCGGCCATCAAAGCGCTCGAGTCGCTCAAACGGACGGTGCCGGTCGATCTTTATACCGATAGCACCTATGTCCGCGACGGCATCACCAAATGGCTGCCCGGCTGGAAATCGAATGGATGGAGGACGGCGGCGAAGAAGCCGGTCAAGAATCAGGATTTGTGGCAGCGGCTGGAAGCCGCCATACAGGACCACGACGTAAAATGGCACTGGGTGAAGGGCCATGCCGGCCACCCGGAAAACGAACGCGCCGACGAGCTGGCGCGCACCGGCATTCCGGGCCGTTGATGAAGGGGAGCGGGAAATGAGCGAATTGAGGGGCCTTTATCCGGCGATCGATTGCCGCGTGTCGGGTCATCTTGATGTCGGCGACGGGCATCACGTCCATTACGAGGTCTGCGGCAATCCGGACGGCAAGGCCGTGGTTTTCGTGCATGGCGGGCCGGGTGGCGGGGTCACCGGAGCTTACCGCCGCCTGTTCGACCCCGCGGCCTACCGCATTATCCTGTTCGACCAGCGCGGCTGCGGCAGCAGCAAACCCCATGCCTCGCTGGAGGCCAATACTACCTGGCATCTGGTGTCCGATATGGAGCGCCTCCGCGAGCATCTCGGCGTCGAGCGCTGGCAGGTGTTCGGCGGCTCGTGGGGCAGCACCCTGACGCTGGCCTATGCGGAGACACACCCCGAGCGCGTCACCGAGCTGGTGCTGCGCGGCATCTTCCTGCTGCGCAGCAAGGAGCTGGACTGGTATTACGGCGGCGGCGCGGCGGAGATCTTCCCCGACGAATGGGAAAAATTCAGCGCGCCGATCCCCAGGCGAGAGCG
>DAOVHN010000398.1 GCA_030671915.1 Pseudomonadota bacterium | reverse complement strand
CATGTGTCCGGTACAAATCGTCACCTATGTCTCGGGTCGCACACGGCGACCGCGGAGGCAACCATGAAGCCGGCGAGGGCGATTACTCGGAGTTTGACAAAATGGGCCGCGGTTAGACAACGGGCGGAGAGCATGTCGGAAGGGAAAATCATCGATAGTTTCGGCGGCGCGCGGCGGCTTGCCGGGTTCGTGGGGATTGCCGCGGCCCTTGTCGCATTTGAGAGCCTCTTCGAGAGCCCTGACAGGCTTCATGTCCTGTGATTCGTAAATTCAGGTGATTTATGATATATTAGCGGCATGGTGTATCTTGAATATATCGGTGGCACGCAGCTCTTCAGTGAAATCGAGAACGGGTTGAATTCGCTTATGCAAGAGCCCCTGGCCATGATTCTGGGCGCCTTGATCATTGGCGGTGCAATATTCGCGCTTGCACGCCGTTATTAAAAGGTCCCGTTTCTAGTTTTTTCCGGCCATGTTGAACCGCGCGTTCCGGGGCCACGTCACTTAATTCGACATAGCAAGTTCCTGTGTTGCTGGAATTATCCATGCCGCCGCCATACCGGATTGCCGCGGCGCCTTCATCCCGACAGCGTGCGAACCTTTCGATGCAGTGTGGAAGGCGGCGTTGCCTTTCGGGGGCGTGAGTTCTTCACTCCCCGGCCCGCGCAGTGCCGCCCGTGAGGGCTACAGGATAAGGCCGGCGCTCGGGGCGCGCTCGCGCGCGCAACCCATTGCCACCTCCCCCCGCTATAAGGCATAGTCCGTCCAGACAGGGATAACGGGGCGCCCTTGCCGAGGGGGCCCCGATTACAACAACCCATTCAAGACCCTGGGAGGCACCGTGGCGACAGACATTCAGGCCGGCGGTCCGTATTTGCGGACCGCCAACATCATCAAGAAGTTCGGCGACTTCACCGCGCTGAACGATGTTTCCATCGATATAAACGAAGCGGAGTTCGTCTGCTTCCTGGGCCCGTCGGGCTGTGGCAAGACGACCCTGCTGCGCGCCATCGCCGGGCTGGACATCCAGACCCATGGGCGCATCGAGCAGGCGGGGCGCGACATTTCCGAGCTGCCGCCGTCGGAGCGCGATTTCGGCATCGTCTTCCAGTCCTATGCGCTGTTCCCCAACCTCACCGTCATCCGCAACATCGCCTACGGGCTGGAAAACCGGAAGCTGCCCAAGGGCGAGATCGAGGCCCGCGTGCGCGAGCTTCTGGAACTCGTCGGGCTGACCGGCCAGGACAATAAATATCCGGCGCAACTGTCGGGCGGCCAGCAGCAGCGCGTGGCGCTGGCCCGCGCGCTGGCGACCTCGCCCGGCCTGCTGTTGCTGGACGAGCCGCTGTCGGCGCTCGACGCGCGGGTGCGCGTGCATCTGCGCCACGAGATCAAGGATCTGCAGGCCCGCCTGGGCGTCACCACCATCATGGTGACCCACGACCAGGAAGAGGCGCTGACCATGGCCGACCGCATCGTGGTGATGAACGAGGGCGTGATCGAGCAGGTCGGCACGCCGATGGAGATTTACCGTCACCCCGCCACCGCCTTCGTCGCCGACTTCATCGGCAAGATGAATTTCGCCGACGGCGTGGTCTCGGGCAAGGAACAAGTCCGGCTGGGCGAGGTGGAGCTTGCCTGCGACACCGGAGATTTCGCCGCCGGCCAGGCCGTGCAGATCGCGGTGCGCCCGGAAGACATCGTCGCGCGCGGTGTGGCGCCAGGGGACCCGAACGCCTTTACCGCCGACGTGGAGGAGCTGGAATTCCTCGGCTCGTCGCTGCGCGTCGACCTGGCCGGCCCGGCGCTGGGCGGGCAGACCCTGACGGCCGACCTCTCGATGAACCTGATGCGCGAGCTGGAGCTGGAGCCCGGTCACGACGTCACCGTGCGCATCCCGCCCGAGCGGATCTCGCTCTATGCCGCGGGGGATGCCTGAGCCATGACGGAAGTTGCGGTCGCGGCGGCCAGGCCCGCGAGCCCCGGCAGGCCCGTGCGGCAGCGGGTGAGCCGCGACGATATCATCATGCGTGGCGCCATGCTGCTGCTGGGGCTGTTCCTGCTGGTGGCGATCGTGCTGCCGCTTTACACCATGCTCTCGAAGTCGTTCGAGACCTTCACCTACCGCTTCGAGACCATCGAGTTCCAGGTGGACAAGGGTGACGGCGCGGGCTGGAGCGAGACCCTGAATGCGCTGACCCTGGGCACGGCGCTTGGCGTGATCACCCCGGACAGGCTGATAACGTCGAACGGCGGGCGGTTTCAGGCGACCGAGTTATTTCCCGATTTCAGCTTTCGCGCGCCCACGCTCTACCGCATGCGCAATGTGGGAACGGGTGGCGGCGGCTTCATGCTGGAGGGCGGGCCGGTCTATCACACCGACTGGGTGGAGATAACCAGCAACGATTTCCGCCGCGTGCAGATCCGCCCGGCCGAATCGAGCGGGATCGACAATTACCTGACCTATGTGAACACGCCGTCGCTGTTCTTCTCCGTCTACAATTCACTCTTCATTGCCATAACCACTACCCTTATCGTCATCACGCTGGCCTTCTTTTATGCCTATGCCCTTACCCGGACCTGCATGCCTTTCAAGGGATTGTTCCGGATTATCGCGCTGATCCCGATCCTGGCGCCGTCCCTGCTGCCGGCAATTTCGCTGGTCTACCTTTTTGGCAACCAGGGCATCATCAAGGGCGCCCTGATGGGCCAATCCATCTACGGGCCGATCGGCGTCGTCATCGGGTCCGCCTTCTGGACCTTCCCCCATGCGCTGATGATCCTGGTGACCGCCCTGTCGATCTCCGACGCCAGGCTCTACGAGGCGGCGGCGGCGCTGAGGACAAGCAAACTGCGCACTTTCCTGACCGTCACCCTGCCGGGCGCCAAATACGGGCTGATCAGTGCGACCTTCGTTATCTTCACCCTGGTCATCACCGATTTCGGCGTGCCCAAGGTGATCGGCGGCCAGTTCAACGTGCTGGCGACCGACATCTACAAGCAGGTGATCGGCCAGCAGAATTTCCAGATGGGCGCGGTGGTCTCCGTGGTGCTGCTGCTGCCGGCCGTGGTCGCCTTCATCGTCGACCGCATCGTGCAGCGCAAGCAGGTGGCCCTGCTGTCGGCGCGCGCCGTGCCGCTGGTGCCCAAGCGGCACAAGCGCATCGATATAGCGGCGGCGGTCTTTTGCGGGCTAGTGGGTATCGTGATCCTGGGCGTGCTGGGCATGGCCCTGTGGGCCTCGCTGATCAAGTTCTGGCCCTACAATATGTCGCTGTCGCTGGCCAACTACGATTTCGACGTGATGGACGGCGGCGGCTGGGAGGCCTACGGCAATTCGATCCGCATGGCGCTCTATACCGCCTTCTTCGGCACCATCATCATCTTTTCCGGCGCCTATCTGGTGGAGAAAGGCCGCGGCTTCAACTTCGGGCGCGGGCTGATCCAGCTTCTGGCCATCCTGCCGATGGCGGTGCCGGGCATGGTGCTG
>DAOVHN010000152.1 GCA_030671915.1 Pseudomonadota bacterium | reverse complement strand
TGGGCTCGACCGCAATGACCAGTCCTACTTTCATGCGCTGCTTGGGCCCGTCGAAGAAATTGGGCACCTGAGGCTCCTCATGCATTGCTGTGCCGAGGCCGTGGCCGACAAACTCACGAACGACCCCATAACCGCCCTCCTCCGCGTGGCGGGCGCCGATTCACCCGTGGGAATGTACCCATTTCTCTATTCCTTGCGGCCGCCGGGCCGGGCGGTCGCGGCGCATTGCTTGAGCACTGATATAAATCAATGCGGTTGTCCGCCGGGAAATTTACATTTTGCACATAATCCAGTGGTAATCTGGTGTCCTTCGTTTGGCGGTGCCCGCGCGATCGGAAATGACTTCTCGATGACATGCACTTGCCCTGACATGTGAGGTTGGCTGAATGCCCGGTTTCCCGATCGTTGCGCGAGAGGACTTCTCGGATACGACGTTCCTGTTGGAAATCAACCATCCGGCGATGGCCAGGGCGGCGAAGCCGGGCCAGTTCGTCATTGTCATGACCCGTGCCAAGGGCGAGCGGATTCCGTTGACGATCGCCGATTTCGACCGCGATAAGGGCACCGTGACCCTGGTCGTCCAGGCGGTCGGCAAGACCACCCGGGAGATGCAGGGCCTGTGCCAGGCCGGCACCGGGCTCTACGGCATTGTCGGCCCCATGGGGGAGCCGAGCCGGATCGGCGACGCCCGCAAGGTCGTCTGCGTCGGCGGCGGGCTGGGCGTGGCCCCGATCTATCCCCAGGCGCGCGGCTTCAAGGAAAGCGGCGCCTATGTCATTGGCGTCGTTGGATTCCGCAACCGCGACCTGGTGTTCTGGGAGGACAAGTTCCGCGCCTGCTGCGACGAATTGATCATCTGCACCGACGACGGGTCGGCCGGCATCAAGGGCCTGGTGACAAAGGGCATCGAGATGGCGGTCGAGAAGCACGCGGACATCGACGAGGTGGTCGCCATCGGGCCGCCGATCATGATGAGGGCCTGCGCGGAAACGACGCGTCCGCTGGGCATCAAGACCATGGTCAGCCTCAATCCGATCATGGTCGACGGCACGGGGATGTGCGGCGGCTGCAGGGTCAAAATCGGCGACAGGATGAAATTCGCCTGCGTCGACGGGCCCGATTTCGACGGGCACGAGGTCGATTTCGACGACCTGATGAACCGCCTGCGCCGCTTCAAGGAGGACGAGAAACTGGCCATCGAGCGCTGGTCGGAAAACTGCCGGCAGAAGGCCCTGGCCGAGACAGCGGACGGCGGCGGCTGAGCGCCGGCCGGCCCCTTCCGCGAGGACAGACGATGACGAAGAAAAAGACGATCCGCACGATTCCCCAGGACAGGGCTCCCATGGCCGTTCAGGAACCCGAACGGCGGGTCGGAAATTTCGAGGAGGTCGCACTCGGGTTCACGCCGGAGGATGCGCTGGTCGAATGCGAACGCTGCCTGCTGTGTCCCGAACCCGCCTGCGTCGCCGGCTGCCCGGTCGGCATCGACATTCCCGGCTTCATCATCAAGCTTTCCGAGAAGGACTATCGCGGCGCCTACGATATCCTCAGCGAGGCCAACCTGTTGCCGGCGATTTGCGGCCGCGTGTGCCCGCAGGAAGACCAGTGCGAGGGCGTGTGTCCGGTCGGCGACACCCTCGAGCCGGTGGCGATCGGCCGCCTGGAGCGGTGGGTCGGGGACCGGGCGATCAAGGAGGGGTGGAGCAGCCGCCCGCATATCGAACCCAGGAAAATCAAGGTCGGCATCGTCGGCTCCGGACCCGCCGGAATGGCCTGCGCGGCGGACCTGGCCAAGGCGGGATGCGAGGTCATCGTCTACGAGGCCTTTCATGAGCCCGGCGGCGTGCTGCGATACGGCATCCCCGAGTTCCGGCTGCCCAACGACGTGGTCGACGCCGAGATCGCCAACCTGAAAGAGCTGGGCGTCCAGATCGAGTGCAACACGCTGGTCGGGCGCCTGTTCACGATCGAGCAGATGCGTGACGAGATGGGCTTCGATGCGGTGTTCGTCGGATCCGGCGCGGGCGCGCCGAAATTCATGGGAATCCCGGGTGAAACCCTGAACGGGGTACTGTCCGCCAACGAGTTGTTGACGCGCTGCAACCTGATGATGGCGGGAAAATTCCCCGAATTCGACACGCCGCTTCACCTCGGACGCCGGGTCGCCATCATCGGCTCCGGCAATACGGCCATGGACGCGATGCGGGTCTCGCTGCGCATGGGGGCGGAGAAGGTCTATTGCGTCTACCGCAGGACCGAGGCCGAGAGCCCCGCCCGCAAGGAGGAGCTTCACCACGCCCAGGAAGAGGGCATCGATTTCCACTGGCTCACGGCGCCGGTCGAAATCCTCGACGACGGCAATGGGAACGTGCGCGCGATGCGCTGCGTTCGCATGGAACTCGGGGATCCCGACGATTCGGGGCGCCGCAGACCGGTTCCGATCGTGGGCAGCGAGTACGAGTTCGAGACCGACATGGTGGTCTACGCGATCGGCACAAGCGCGAATCCGATCCTCGGCCAGACCTCGAAACTAAAACTCAACGCGCGAGGATATATAGAAACCGACGATACTCTGGCGACCTCGATGGCGGGCGTCTACGCCGGCGGCGACATCGTGACGGGCGCGGCCACCGTGATCCTGGCGATGGGCGCGGGACGCAGGGCGGCGCAGTCGATCAAGGAGTATCTTGCGATCCCCGACAGCGAGGCGGTGTATTCGCCATTGCGGAACGGCCCCGATGGCACGCTGTTTGGCATCGATCTTGCGGAGCGGAACTTTGCGCGACTGCGCGTGGCATAGGTCAGAATAGATGAAACCACAAAAACGGGCAGAGCTTGAACAGGTACCGGTCCGCCAGCCGACCGAGGGCAAACCGGCGAAGAAGGCGAAAGATTCCCCAAAATCCGCTGCGGGGACGAAAGGGGCCACGGTATCTTCCGGCAAAGCGGCGGTAGCCGTCACCGAGCATATCGTCGAGATCGTCAGCGATTCGGGAGAAGGCGCACAGCGTTGCGGCCAGTCCTTCGGCGCGGTCGCCGCGCAGACGGGCCACGGCATATGGACCGTCGAGATCATCCCCGCGGAGATCCAGCCGCCGGCGCGCAGCATAGCCGGCGCCAGCGGCAATCGTGTCCGGCTGGCGTCACGCCGCATCATGAACGGCGGCGACGAGGCGGATCTGGTCATCGCCTTCAACGAACAGGTCTTGTTGAGCCGCGTGCGCGCCAACGAACTGAAGCCCGGCTGCATCATTCTGCTGGAGAGCAAGTGGCGCGACGATCCCGATCCGGAAATCGTTGAGTCCTATGCCCGGGTCTGCGATGAATTGACCGCCGCCGGATACCGGCTGTACGAGATTCCGATGGAGCTGGAATGCTTGAAATTCGTGCCGGATACGCGGCGCGGAAAGAACATGTTCGCGCTCGGCATGCTGTGCAGCATCTACTGCTTCGACCTGGACCTGGCGCGGGCGCAGGTCTCGTTCATTTTCCGCAAAAAGAACGAAAAGGTCATCGAAATAAATCTCGAGCTCCTGCAGGCGGGCTACGAGTGGGCGGAGGCCGAACTGGACCTGAAATTCACGATCGGATCGTCGAGGCCGCGCGAGCCCCAGGTCGTGTTGAACGGCAACGCCGCGCTGGCGCTCGGGGTCGTGGCGTCGGGCATGGAAGTCTGCTCCATGTATCCCATCACGCCCGCAACCTCCGCCTCGCACTATCTGAGCGACATATTCGAGAAGGTGGGCTGCGTGGTGCACCAGGCCGAGGATGAAATTTCGGCCTGCGCCTTCGCGATCGGCGCCTCCTATGCTGGCAAATGCGCCCTGACCATTACCTCGGGGCCCGGCCTGTCGCTCAAACAGGAGACAATCGGCCTGGCGGTGATGGCGGAAATTCCCCTCGTCGTGGTCGACGTGCAGCGCGGCGGACCGAGCACGGGCCAGCCCACCAAGGCGGAGCAGAGCGACTTGTTGGCCGCCTGCTTCGGCGGGCATGGCGACGCCCCGAAGATCGTTTTCGCCGCCGCAACCATCGAGGATTGCTTCTATTCCATGATCACGGCGCGCAAGATCGCCGAAGCCTTCAATATGGTCGTCATGGTCCTGACCGACGCTAGCCTGGCCACGGCCCAGCAGCCGTTCCCGCGACCGCGGTTCCGCGAGGACTGGCTTGCCCCGCCGATCGACCAGAGCGCGGTCCCCGAGGGGGCCAAGCCCTATGACTGGGACCCCCGGACGGGTCTTGCCGAGCGGTTCATTCCTGGACAGCCGAACGGGATGCACTGTCTCACAGGTCTGGCGCATGACCGTTCCAGCCACGTCGCCTACGACCCCGAGATCAACGAGGAAGGTATCCGTAGCCGCAGCATGAAGCTGGCCGCCTTCCAGAAGACTCTGAAGACCCCGCCGGTGTTCGGCGACGAGGACGGGGAGCTGTTGCTGATCGGCTGGGGCAGCACCAAGGGCGCCATCGAGGAAGCCGTCGAACGGCTCAGGGACGAGGGCCGCAAGGTGTCGTCGCTGCACCTCAAGTTCCTCCAGCCCATGGCCTCCGGAATCAAGGAGGTGCTGCAGCGGTTCGGCAAGGTCATGACCATCGAAAACAACTGGTCGGACAGCGAGGCCGACGAGCTTATCGACGAGCACAACCGCCGTTATTCGAGCCTCGCCTGGCTCCTGCGCGCGCGCTACCTGATCGATGTCGATTGCTGGAGCGAATCGCGGGGGCAACCGATAAAGCCCGGTTCGATCGTCGAGGTCGCGCGCCGGAAGTTGCTATAGAGAGGTCGAACAAATGCCATCTTCACACACGGAATGTCTCCTGAAGCTGATCGACGAGGAACACAGCATCCACGACTATCAGAGCGACATTTCGCCGCGCTGGTGCACCGGATGCGGCGACAACGGTATCCTTACCGCCATCCAGCGGCTGTGCCGCGACGAACAGCTTGAGCCCGAGAAGACCGTGTTCGTATCCGGCATCGGCTGTTCGAGCCGGCTGCCCCACTACATGAACGCATACGGATTCCATGGCCTGCACGGCCGGGCCCTGCCCGTCGCCGAGGGCGTGAAGATGCGGCGGCCAGACCTGCATGTGTTTGTCACGACCGGCGACGGCGATTGTTGCAGCATCGGCGCCGCGCACTGGATCCATGCGATCCGCTACAACATGAATATGACCGTGCTGATGCACGACAACCAGATTTACGGCCTCACCAAGATGCAGGCCTCGCCGACCTCTCCCAAGGGCCTGAAGAGCAATACGACGCCACGCGGTGCGTATCTCAACCCCCTCAACCCGCTGACCGTAACCCTGGGCGTATCGAACGTGTCCTTCGTCGCCCAAGTGGCGGACTGGATGCCGGACGTGATGTACGACATCGTCTCGCAGGCCTATCGCCACAAGGGATTTTCGTTCGTACGCATTATGCAGAGATGTCCGGAATTCATGCCGCACCAGTTCGACGATTGGGTGCGGGATCCGGCCAGGATGCGGGTCGTCGTGCACCCGGACGGCATCCAGTTGAGCGCGAGCCTCTCCAAGACCTACCGTAACCAGGAAATCCACGACCCGGGCAATCTGGACCGGGCGCGGGAAATCGCCTCGCTTACCGACGAGATTCCGGTCGGCATTCTTTACCGCAACAGCGAAGTTCCCTGTTACGAGGATCTGCGCGAAGGCGAACGGCCGAACACCCCGGGATTGATCCGGACCGTGCTCGACGAGGAATTCGACAAATTCACGATCTGGCCGGAAGAGCCGGGGGCCGCTGCGACGGGCTGATTTCCGGGCGCCGCCCAGGGAAGGAAACCCGTCGAGGACACGACGAGAAGAGTGATTGGATTTTGCCATGGACGGCATATCGCTTGAATTAATGAGCCCGCGCCTGCTGGAGTTGAATCTCGAAGACTCCAAAGACAGTCGGGCGTTACTGGCGCAGCGGCCGGCCCTGTTTGCCGGTTACGGCGACCTGGGCAAGCTTCGCTACGACTTCCCCCTGGTCATGGTGGAAGACGACGCCGGCAGCGCGCGCGTGCAGCCCCTGACGGCGGTTGTCGACGATCTGATTTGCAAGAGCGTGCCGTCAGGCTCGGGCGGGGAGAGGTTCCGCTGGCTTCTGCTTAACCTGGAGGCCAGAATCCGCGAGCTCGTTGCAGGCGGGAGCGATGAGCCGCTGTCAAGGCTCTGGCGGCAGGCGGAAGCCGATTTGCTCGCGTCAAAGAAAACCCGGGAACGCAGGGAGTTATCGGAAAAGCTGGATGCCGTACGGGAAATGCTGGACGTCGACGGCCGGGTCATCGACTGCGATGGCGAAACGCCAGTCAGGTTCCTCGTCCAT
>DAOVHN010000719.1 GCA_030671915.1 Pseudomonadota bacterium | reverse complement strand
GGGCGATGTCGCAATTGGCGGGGTCGGGGTCCACCGGGCAGCGAAACAGCGAGGGAATCCCCCACCAGTACAGCCCCTCGACCATCATCCGGTCCCGGTTTCCGGGCATGTCGTTTGCCGTCATGGCCTGCCTCCCGTTTGCTGATTTTATTCATGCTATGGCAGGCGCGGGCGGAATGACAGGGCAATCGCGCGCGGCGGTCAGGCAATGGCGGCGAACGGTCCTTGACTCTCGTTCAATCGCGTGTAATCCGTATACGGCCTATGCTGAGGGGTTGCGTACTTTGGTATAGTTATTGCAAGGGCGCAATTCATGCCGACCGGCACCGAAAACATGACCCGAAGCGCCTTGCGAAGGCGCCTTGAAGCGTTGGACGACAAGACTGTCGCGCGCCTGAACGAAATATCGCGGCCGGTGGACCTGCCGGCGGGCCAGCAGATCATCATCGAGGGCGACCCCGCGGCCAGCATATACAGCGTGCAACAGGGCGTCGTCAGCGTGTTCAAGTTGCTGCCCGACGGGCGGCGCCAGATCACTGGCTTCCTCTATCCCGGCGATTTCCTGGGTGTCACCTTCAATTTGGGCGCGGTTTACGGCTATGGCGCCGAGGCAGTGACACATTGCTCGTTGCGCGCCTGGCCGAGGGGGGCGCTGGAGCGGCTGTCCGAAGAGGCGCCGGGGTTGCGACGGTTGTTCATGGCCGAAATAGCGGACGAGCTGACCGAGGCGCAGGATCGTATACTGATGCTGGCCCACCGTTCGGTGGAAGAGCGCGTGGCGACATTTTTGCTGACCATGGCCCGCCACCAAGCCGGCGCCACGGGGACGCGGATCGAAGTCGTCGAGATTCCCATGCGCTGGGCCGATATCGCGGATTATCTCGGCACCAGCGCCGAAACTATCAGCCGGACCTTGTCCACCTTCCGCGACCGCCACATCATCCACACCGGCAAGCGCAGCGAGATCGTGGTTCTCGACTGGGCGGCGCTGGAGGCAATCACCGGGGGCGACAGGCCGGAAGAAGGCGAGATTTACCGGTAATACCAAGGCTCGCTGATAATGACTCATTTGATGGCCGCCAGGATAGTTATGTGACTCTTATCGGGCAGGAATCGGTGGCACGCACAGTTTGATGGAGCGACGCGACCTGGCGCTTTTCCAACGCCGAGAACCTGGACAGCTTCAAATTAAACCCGCAAGCCTGGCGCATCCACGACGGCAAGCTCTATCTGAACTACAGCAAGGGCGTGCTGAAGACGTGGGCGCAGGATGTCCCCGGCAACATCGCCAAGGCCGACACGAACTGGCCGAAGGTTCTGGATAAGTGATATTCCTGGGCCATGTGATGGATTTGCTGAGTCAGCGGCTGGTGGCGCTTCAGGCCTCCAGATAGACCCCGCCACGGCGCGGGTCGCCGACACCTTCGAGTGCGCCCGTCCCGCAGTCCAGCGATACCGCATGGACGCCGCCATAGAACATACTGAAATGGTCCCATAGTTCCTTGTTGGGGAAAAGACCCGCGAAGGACGCAGTCCCCGCGCTGTCGAAACCGCCGGGCGAGCCGAGCGCCTCCACGTTCAATAGCCCGCGCTCAAAATGGATGCGCGGGGCCTCGACGGCGGCCCGCAACCCCATGTCGAAGCCGAGGACGTTCAACAACACCTGGAGGATGGCGGTGCGGATGCGGTTGGAGCCGCCGCT
>DAOVHN010000539.1 GCA_030671915.1 Pseudomonadota bacterium | reverse complement strand
GCACGAGCAGCACCGGGGGCTGATCGAACTTATCGACATGCTGGAGGACCAGTCGCGCATGGGCGAAGTCCTGGAAAAGCTGGAAATCTATGTCGACGAGCATTTTCGCGACGAGGAAGGCATGCTGGAAAACGCAGGTTATCCCGATCTCGCTGCCCACAAACGGCAGCATGCGGCGTTCGAGGAATGGCTGACGGTTTCCCGCCGCGCCTTCCGCGAGCCGGAGGTTTCCTCGATGCTGCGAGAGAGTATCCGCGCCTATCTGAAAAGCTGGCTGGTCAACCACATCATGGTGTCCGACAAGGACTACTCGAGCTGGCTGGATTAGGGCCGTCTTTATCGATTCAGAGCTCGCGACAGGCGTCGGCGAGAGTCTTGTTTTCGATTTGCCCACACAGCGCCTTGTCCTCGCCCAGTTCCACCAGCTTCAGCAGACAGCCATCGGCAAGGTTTGGAGTGGTCAGTTCCTCGCAAAGGGCGGGCGCGCGCCAGGCAGTTGCCAGATGGGCGCGGCACAGGTCTTGCGAAATTCCGGGCAGGTCCAGGTCGTCGGGTGGCAAAACTTCGCATGTGGAAGCGTCCCCTGCCTGTTCGGCATAAAGGGCGACGCATAGCCAACGGACGGATGGCTCTTCGGATTTCAGACAAAGCGCCGGATTCCCCTCCTCGATCGCGATTTCCTTCAAGCAGGCGATCTGCCGCTGCGGCCAAGCGTCGGCAAGGCAAGCTTCCAAGGCCTCGCCGCGGGCCACTGGCGGCATTGAAATTGCCGCCGTGAGCACAACGGCAAGAGTCGCTATATTACGGTAAAGGCCGCATCTCATCCAACCATGATAACCCCGGGACAGGTCGGGTCACCTGACAAATATGTGAACCGACCCACCGCTTGCGATGCACTCGATGAATGACAGTCCGTGCGAGTCCTACGACCCGCCCAGCGAGCGCCAGAATTCGCGGGTATTTTCCACCTGCAGCTGTTCGTGGCGCTCTTCCAGGCATTTGCGCAAGGGGTAGCCGATGGACTGGTCCACGGATCGGATGCAGGCATCGAACGACTGCCGGGTATGGGCCGGCGCATCGCCGGCGACGCGCCGCCACAGGGGTCCGCGCTCGCCGGGCCGTATGTCGCCCGCCGTCGGCAGCGCATTGATCAGGCGCATGGCGGTCCGGGCGCTTGCAACCCCTTGCGAATCTCCTTCCATCGCCGCTTCCGCGGCCAGTCGCCAAGGACCGGTGGCGGTCGCGATTTCCTCTGCCGTCAGCGGGTCGGGGTCTCCTGCCTTCGCCACCGGCAGCAGCGCCGCGCGCGGCTTCACTTCCAGCGCCAGCGCGACCGGCTGTATTACTGCCAGGCGGTCGAGCGGCAGCCGCGCCTCTATCGCGGTATAGCCGTAACGGCTGTGGAACTCGACCAGTCCGCCGGCCTCCATCCGGGTCGTGCGCCCGTCGGCGGCCGTGACGACCAGAACCACCTGGTCCGAAGCCGCCGGCAGATAGGCGCTGCCCAGGTCGGGCGGCAGCCGTTTCTCCTGCAGGCAGAAGGCTGAAAGCAGGGCGGTGCACTGACCGCCGGCGCATTGCATCGGCGCCGGTTCGGCGGTCGCCACCAGCCCCATGATCTGGGGCGCGGCCCATGCGGCGCCGGGCAGGAGTGAGAACAGAGCAATGGCGGCGGCAACGATCGAGCGGAACATATGCGGCGTTCCTTTCCAGCGATGTTCGTTGACGCCTGGAATCGTGACACCGGACGGGCCACTAGTCAAATCAAACCGGCGATCCCGCGAAAACGATCAGCAGCGCGAAGACCGCCACCCCGGCGAAAACGCCGGCCGCCAGATTGCGCTTCAGGCCGAAGAACACGGCGACCGCGGCGCCGATGCCGATCAGCCGGTAGGACAGCGGCGCCTCGGCCAGCAGGCCTTCGGGCAGGATCACCATGCGCGAAATCAGCCCGGCCACCATCGCATAGGCGATGCAGGAAAAAAGCGTGAAGGCCTCGCCCTCGGGGCTGACCCGGCCGCCGATGACCACGGCCAGCGCCCGCCATACATAGGTGGCCGCCCCGCACAGCAGGATGATGCCCCATAGCTTCCAGTCCAGCCCGTCAGCCATGCCGGCCTCTTAATGCGCGGTCGGCAAGATAAGCACCCGTGCCGGCCACCGCGCCGGTCAGCAACAGGCCCCAGTCCGGAGAAAGCAGGTGGAAAAGCGGCCCCGCCACGACGCCCGCCAACACCGCCATAATCGCCGCGCGGCCGCGCGCATCGGCGAAAATCAGGGTGAAAAAGACAGGGTTCAGAAACACGAGTGTCAATGTCACGTCGCGCGACAGCGCGCCGGCCAGAACGAAACCGGCGCCCGTGCCCAGCAGGGCTGCGCTGACGCAGAC
Source organism: Pseudomonadota bacterium (assembly GCA_030671915.1). Classification (GTDB taxonomy): domain Bacteria; phylum Pseudomonadota; class Alphaproteobacteria; order UBA8366; family JADFVY01; genus JADFVY01. Next base: position 171 of record DAOVHN010000539.1, on the reverse strand, counting down.
TCCGGCGAATCCGGCGTAATAGGGCGGTCGGTCCGCCGGGTTCATGCCGGGCCCGCGGCGTATGAGCGCGGCCCACGGATTCAGCGACATGAACTGCGCCACGACAAAGCGCCAGCGCTTGCGCGGCAGCGCCTCGTTGAATAGCGGCATCACCGACAGGACCATCGGCAG
>DAOVHN010000327.1 GCA_030671915.1 Pseudomonadota bacterium | reverse complement strand
GTCCGCCGGGTTCATGCCGGGCCCGCGGCGTATGAGCGCGGCCCACGGATTCAGCGACATGAACTGCGCCACGACAAAGCGCCAGCGCTTGCGCGGCAGCGCCTCGTTGAATAGCGGCATCACCGACAGGACCATCGGCAGGAACCGGGCATTGGCGGCCGAGGATGCGGCGACGATGGCGATCACCGGCGCGCCCAGGGCATAAAGCTCGACCATGGCGATCTGTCCCGGCAGGCCCCAGGTCAGGCCGGTCGAGGCCACGGCGGTCCACAGGGTCAGCCCCGCCTCGCGCGCCATCGACCCGTAGCCCACCATACTGGCGAACAGCACCAGCGCCGGCATGCCGGTGGCGTCGATCATCCCGCGGGCGATGGGCCCGCCTGTCTTGCCGTTTGTGGTGGACATCGATCCTTGATATCGAGCGGTGGTTGACTGGAGGCGCGATATTGCGGCGGCTGCGCGCGCCGTGCAAGTGCGCGCGGCCGTTTAATTCGAGACGAAGGGATATTTTTCAGTGTTGCCCGCCTTAATCTCCTCGACCGCCACCACCAGCGACCCGGCCGGGCTGTCGCGGCTGTCTTTCGTGCGGATAAAGTAGATCGACTCGCTGTCTTGATAGACCCGGTAGCAGTCCAGTTTTCGCTCCGGATAGGAAAAGCAGGTGCGGTCCGCCTCGGCCCACCATGTTCCGAAATAGACCAGGCGGCGCTTCGGATTTTGTTCCGCGTCCGGTTGAAACACGCTGACGCCCCCCCTGCTGTAGAATTCGATCCAGCCGCCCTCCGCCCCGACATAGCGGCCATAAAGGGTCCGGTCGCCAAGCAGTTCGGTCGCCTGCTCCTCGTCCAGGGGTATCAGTCCGTTCTCTTGCAGCCAGACTTCGAATTCCGCACTATTTTCATCGACTTTTTCCTCTGGTTCGCAGCCTGTCAATGCCAGTCCCAGGCACAAGACCGCCAACATTGCCGACATGTAATGCATACCAATTCCCTCGGGTTCTTGTGGTCGCGTCCACAAGCAATATATTTCATAATGCGGTGGCGGGACAACATGACGCGGTTTTCGTTATGCGCGTCGCTGTTGCGCGAGTGACGCCGATGATATCGGGTGCAAATGTACCCGATTTTGGACCTTAGGCATACGAGAGAGCGGGACGATGAGTGGATCGGAGTCGGTTGACATGGGTGCGGCAACTGAAGGGCGCGGCGGACGGCGCGGCGGCGGGCGCAAGGCGCGGCAGGCGGCGCGGACATCTGGCGGTGGCGCCGTACGGGCGCCCTATGTGACGCGCAAGCTTCGCCCGTTCGAAATCCTCGACGAGGAAGGCCTCTGCATTATCGAGGCGAACGCCGATACCGTCCTCGAGGAAATCGGCATCGAGTTTCACGATGACGCCGAGGCGCTGGAAATCTGGCGCGACGCCGGCGCCGCCGTGGATGGCACGCGGGTCCGCTTTCCGCGCGGCATGCTGCGCAAAATCATCCAGGACAACGCGCCGGCCGAATTCATCCAGCATGCGCGCAACCCGGCCAATAACGTTCGTATCGGCGGCGACGCCACGGTGTTTGCGCCGGCCTACGGCTCGCCCTTCATCCGCAATCTGGACGAAGGCCGCCGTTATGCGACGATCGAGGATTTCCAGAATTTCGTGAAGCTGGCCTATATGTCGCCGTCGCTGCACCATTCCGGCGGCACGATCTGCGAGCCGGTCGATCTGCCGGTCAACAAGCGCCATCTCGACATGGTTGCCAGCCACATTCGTTATTCCGACAAGGCGTTCATGGGCTCGGTCACGGCGCCGGAACGCGCGCAGGATACCGTGGACATGGCGAAGATCGCGTTCGGCGACGATTTCGTCGAAAACAATTGCTGCGTCATCAGCCTGGTTAACGCAAATTCGCCGATGACCTTCGACGACACCATGCTGGGTGCGCTGAAGGTCTATGCGCGGCACAACCAGGCCACGGTGATCTCGCCCTTCATCCTGTCCGGCGCCATGAGCCCGGTAATGGTCGCCGCCACGCTGACCCAGATCCTGGCCGAGGCGATGGCCGGCATGGCCTTTGCGCAACTCGTGCGGCCCGGCGCACCGGTGGTGTTCGGCACCTTCGCCAGTTCGATCTCCATGCAGTCGGGGGCGCCGACCTTCGGAACCCCGGAACCGGAACTGGTCATCTTCGGCGCGGCCCAGCTCGCGCGGCGGCTCGGCGTGCCGTTCCGGTCCGGCGGGTCGCTGACCGCGTCGAAGATTCCGGATGCCCAGGCGGCCTATGAATCGGCCAATACGCTGCAGCCGGCGCTGCTCGCCGGCGTCAACTTCATGCTGCACGCGGCCGGCTGGCTGGAAGGCGGCCTCGCCATGGGCTACGAGAAGTTCGTCATGGACGCCGACCAGCTCTCCATGCAGGAAATCCTGGTCGGCGGCATCGACATGTCGGAAAACGGCCAGGGCATGGACGCTATCCGCGAGGTCGGGCCGGGCCAGCATTATCTCGGCGCCGCCCATACGCTGGCTAATTTCGAGAGCGCCTTCTGGCGCTCGAAGATCGCCGACAACAATTCCTTCGAGCAATGGCAGGCCGAGGGCGAACAGGACGCCGCCCAGCGCGCCAACACGCTCTACAAGAAGATGCTGGCGGACTACGTGGCTCCGGACATCGACCCCGGCATATCGGAAGCGCTGGACGAGTTCGTCGCAAAGAAAAAGGCCGCTACGCCCGATTCGAACGTTTAGCGGCCTTCTCCAGCGAAATTCAGACCCGGCGCACCTTTGCACGCCGGGCCGATTATTCTGTCGCCTACTCGACCACGGGGTCGGGGCCGAAGCGGTTCTCGCCCTCGGAGCCCTTCAGGAAGCCGAGTTCAACGATCAGCCATATGAGGCCGATGATCGGGATCAGCATGATCGCCTGGAACCAGCCGGACCGGTCACGGTCGTGGCAGCGCTTGGCGCCGGCGGCGAAGCCCACCCAGAGCCCGACAAGCGCAACAACCAGCCCCACGGCCGGGACCCCGGTCACAGCGTCGATAATGCCGGCAACGATGTTGAGGGCGAGCCAGGGAAGAAAATATTTCAGCCAGTATGTCTGCCTGCCGATACGGCCTTCAAAGGAAAACCATACCTGCGTGATCGACATGCCGTTATCACCCATTTCGGTTGCAGCGGATTCAGTCATAGTACCCTCCAGTTAAATATCCTGTCTTACGTTGCCGGACCCTGCCATATATTTCTGAATACTTTGTTAAGTCATAGATTAACGGCGCGTATTTATTCAATATACACCGGCGCTCCGCACGCAAGCCGGCTATTGGGGGCCGGTCCTGATTTCACGTAAGTGGATAATGCTCTGGGCATTTACTTCCCGGTCGAATAGACTCATGCTTCGAAACGAACCGAGGGGACGGACGGGAATGCGGTTTGCGGCAACCGCGGTGCTTGCGGCCTGCATGGGCTTCCAGGCGCCGGCCTGGGGGCAGGAAACGCCGGTGCAGCAGGCACCGGTGGAGCCTCCGCTGGAATCCATCATCACCCATTTTTTCCCCGGCTACGCCCCGGTGCCCTTGGGCGATCTGGCGCCGGAGATCGGCGCGCTGACGGTCAGCGATCCCGTCTATGACAATCCGGACCGCTCGCCCACGTCCGTCCGTGCCGATTTCGACGGCAACGGGTTTTCCGATTACGGGCTGTTGATCCGCAAAACGGCCGGGCCGGAGGCCGACGAAATCTTCGTCATCCTCATGGGCCACGGCGAGGGCCGTTTCGCCAAGGCGATCGAGTCCTTCTTCGGCGGCGTTGCGCGCGACATCTATCTCGGCTACCTGCCGGCCGGCACGGTTCTGTCGGCGCCCGCCGACGCCGGCGGCAATGCACCGCCGCTGATGCTGGAAAATCCCGCCGTTACCCTGAACGTCCTTGGCCAGCTTGCCGACGCCTTCTATTGGGACAAGCTGTCAGGCCGCTTTATGAACGTTCCGGCCCCGCGATAGAGGC
>DAOVHN010000535.1 GCA_030671915.1 Pseudomonadota bacterium | reverse complement strand
GAACAGGGTCGCCATATAGCGCGGGCCGAAAATCTGCGCCACCAGTCCGCTGGTCAGCGGCACGGTGGAAAGCCACAGGAGGCCGAGCGAGAACGAGAAGATCACGACGGAGGTGGGGGTCACGGGCGTCATGATGAAGATGAAAAACACAGCCGCGCGCGCGAAATAGAGGGCGCTGAGCAGGTAACGCTTGCTGTAACGCCCGCCCAGAACGCCCGACAGCCAGGACCCTATGATATTGCCGCCGCCGACAAGCGTCAGCGCCGCCGTGCCGTAGCCCGCGGCGAGTCCCTTGTCGATAATGAAGGCCGGCAAATGGGTGGCGATGAAGGCGACATGGAAGCCGCAGACGAAGAAACCGGCATTCAGCAGCCAGTAGCCGCGATGTCCGCCGGCCTCGCGGATGGCCTCGCCGATGGATTGTTTTTGCGCGGCCGGGCTGACGCCGGAACCCTTGTTCGGGTCACCGGCCAGCGCCGCCGCCAGCGGCACCATGATCACAGCCATCGCCGCCAGCAGCAACAAGGCGGCGGTCCAGTCCATGGCCCCCAGCAGCCCGTGCGCCATCGGCACCATCAGAACCTGGCCCGAGGAGCCGCCGGCCGCGCCCAGCCCCAGATATAGGCTGCGCTTTTCCTCCGGCACCGAACGGGCGATCACCGCCAGGATGACCGGAAAGCCGGTGCCGCTGAGCGCGATGCCGACCACGATGCCCGCGCCCATCGTCATGCCGAACGGTGTCGCCGCGCCGGCCATGATCAGCACGCCCAGCGCATACATCACTGCGCACGCCGCGATGACCCGGCCCGAACCCCAGCGGTCGGCGATGGCCCCGGCGAAGGGCTGCGATGCGCCCCATATCAGGTTCTGCATCGCCATCGAGAAGCCGAAAACCTCGCGTCCCCAGCCCATGTCCTCGCTGATCGGCACCATGAAAATGCCGAAGCTGGTGCGCGTCCCGAAGGCCAGGATCAGCACCATCGTGCCAGCTGCAAGAATAACCGCCGGCGTGCGCCAGTTCGAACCGTTCGTCATCCGCTCCTTTTCCGCCCGCATGCAGAATGCAATTACCGGGGCGCAGATTACGCCGCCCCTTTGCATATTGAAAGCGTCGTGCCACGGCGCGGGCAGCTTCGCCCCGATTGGCAAGAAGCAGCGGGCCGGACACAACCGCAGGGCTTTGATTTTCCGCGTTTCGCGTTCGTGTGGCACGGGTTTTGCTTAATTCGTTGCACATTCATTTTTTTGCGTGGGGAGCGCAATCGAGGATGCAGGATAGAATGTTTGCAAGATTTTCGCTGGGGCAGGTAGTTTACCACCGCGAAATGAAATATCGCGGGGTCGTTGTCGATGTCGACCCGATGTTTCTGGGCGACGGCGAGACCGCGTCCCGGGCCGTTCGCGAAGACGAGCCGCTGGATGGGCCCTGGTACCATGTTCTCGGCGACGGCAAGGAGCATGTCACCTATGTCTCGGAAAACAGGCTGCACGCGGACGAGAGCGGCGAGCCGGTGGCGCATCCGTCGCTGATGCTGTTCTTCAAGGGTTACGAAGGCGACCATTACGTACCGCGGCGCATCGCGAATTAGGAATAGTCAGTGGCTGCCGGCCCGCCTCGGGGTGGAGTAGCGGGCCGGCGACGCAAATCGGACTATCCTCCATCTTGTAGCGGCGGACACGATCTCGTAAACAGGGGGCCGGAATTGACCAGCAACCTGTCACCGGGGATCTCGCCATGCAGTCGGACGCCGCGCGTATCACGGCAAGCATTCTTCTTGAAACCCAGTCGGTCCTTATGCGACCCGACGATCCCTTCACGCTGACCAGCGGACGCAAGAGTCCGGTCTATGTCGACTGCCGCAAGCTGATCGCCTTCCCGCGCGCGCGCCGCCGCCTGATGGACATGGCCTTGGCCCTGATCGAGGAGAAAATCGGCTTCGAATCGCTGGACGTGGTGGCCGGCGGCGAAACCGCGGGCATTCCCTACGCCGCCTGGCTGGCCGACCGGCTGATGCTGCCGATGTGCTATGTGCGTAAACAACCGAAGGGTTTCGGCCGAAACGCGCGGATCGAGGGGGATTTGCAGCCTGGCCAGCGCGCCATCCTGGTCGAGGACCTGGCCACCGACGGCGGCAGCAAGCTGAGCTTCGTCGAGGGCCTGCGCGAGGCCGGGGCGGAATGCGCCCACACCTTCGTCGTCTTCCATTACGACATCTTCCCCGCCGGGATCGAGCAGCTGCGGGAGGCCGGCGTTGCCCTGCACGCGCTGGCCACCTGGTGGGACGTCATCGCGCTGGCCGAGAGCGAGGGCTCGCTCGACAAGGGAGGCCTGAAGACAGTGCGCGCCTTCCTGGACGATCCCGAGGGCTGGTCGCCGACCGCCTGAGCGAAAAAAAAGGGCCGCGGAAACCGCGGCCCTTCTCTAATTGCCGATATTATTCGTTTATTTTTGCGGCAGTGTCTTGGTGTAGGCCAGCACGTCCACCGCAGTCTGGACATCGAAGGCGCGCAACGAGATCATCTCGACTCCGGGATGGCCGTTGCGGATCTTGTGCAGGACCTCCCAG
>DAOVHN010000624.1 GCA_030671915.1 Pseudomonadota bacterium | reverse complement strand
CCCTGGCCGGACACGACGCGCAGTGGCACGGATCGCTGGAAGAGGTTCCGGACGGCCCCGCCCTTCTGATCGCCAACGAGTTCTTCGATGCCCTTCCCATTCGCCAGTTCGAACAGACCGGCGAGGGCTGGCGGGAACGCATGGTGGGGCTGGACGAGGACGGCGAGACTTTCCGGTTGGGCCTGGCGCCCGGCGGAACGGCGGGCGAGGTGCTGATCCCCGAAACGGTACGGCGGACGGCCGGCAAGGGCGAGATCGCCGAAGTCTGTCCGGCCGGGCTATCGATCGCCTGCGCCATCGGCGAGCGGATCGCGCGCCATGGCGGGGCAGCGCTGATCGTCGATTACGGCCATGCGGTCAGCAGCGCGGGGGATACTTTGCAGGCGCTAAGAGGACATGAATTCCACAATCCGCTGCAGGACCCCGGCACGGCCGACCTGACGGCGCATGTGGATTTCGCCACCCTTGGCGTCGCCGCGCGCGAGGGCGGCGCCACCACCCACGGCCCGATCGCCCAGGGCGAATTTCTGACCCGCCTGGGAATCGAGACCCGGGCCGCGCAACTGCTGGCCAATGCGACGCCAGATCAGGTGGCCGATATCACGGCCGCCCGCACACGCTTGATCGACAAGGAGCAAATGGGCTACCTGTTCAAGGTTATGGCGATAACGCCACCCGGCGGTACGCCACCCCCGGCCTTCGAGGAAACAGCCTGCTGATGACAACGCCGCTTCCAGTGCAGCTGACCGAGCCCGTGCTTGCGGAGATGCCCGGCATCCGCCATGCCTTCTTCACGCGCCAGGGCGGGGTCAGCCAGGGGGTCTATGGCTCGCTGAACATGGGCTACGGTTCCGATGACGACCGCGAGGCGATCACGGAAAACCGGCGTCTGGCCATGGCGGCGTTCGATCTGCCGGCAAGCGCCCTGAACACGATCTACCAGGTTCATGGAACCGAGGTCTCGACGGCCGACGGCAACTGGGATCCGACGGACGCGCCGCGCGCCGACGCGATGGTGACCGACCGGCCGGGCATCGCCATCGGAATACTGACCGCCGACTGCGTGCCGGTGCTGTTCGCCGGCCAGACACCGGACGGGCGAAAAATCGTCGGCGCGGCCCATGCCGGATGGCGCGGCGCGGTTTCCGGTATTCTCGACAGCACGGTGGCGGCGATGGAAAAGCTCGGCGCGGCCCGCGATACGATACGCGCCGCGATCGGGCCCAGCATAGGCGTGAAATCCTATGAGGTGGGCCCCGAATTCCCGAAACCCTTCCTGGACCAGGATCGGCAAAACGTCCGCTTCTTCCGCCCGGGTATCCGCAAGGGACGTCCCATGTTCAATATCGCGGGCTATGTGGAAAACCGGCTGGCGGCGGCCTTTATCGGAAAGGTCGGCCGGATCGATGCCGATACCTGCGCCGACGAGGACCGCTTTTTCAGTTACCGGCGCAAAACACTGACCGGCGAGGCCGATTACGGCCGGCAACTGTCGGCAATAACAATCGAGGCATAGACGGCAGATGAGTTTGCATATTCATTTCACCGAGGAAGAACTCGCCGACCGCCGCCGCCGTGCCTGCGAAGCGATGCAGCGCGACGGGCTCGATGGGCTGCTGGTCTTCCGCCAGGAGAGCATGTACTGGCTGACCGGCTACGACACCTTCGGCTTTGTCTGGTTCCAGTGCCTGTATCTGGGGGCGGACGGGGAAATGTTCCTGCTGACGCGCGCGCCGGATTTGCGCCAGGCGCAGTTCAACTCCGTCATACCGCATGACCGGATCCATATCTGGAAAGACCGTGAAGGCGCCGACCCCGTCAGCGAACTGAAAGCCCTGCTAGAGACGGAAGGTTGCCGGAGCAAGAAGCTTGGCGTCGAATGGGAATCGTACGGGCTGAACGCACGCAACGGCTTCATGGTTCGCGACGCGATGGATGGCTTCGCAACATTGGAGGACGCGTCCTTCCTGGTCAGCCGCCTGCGCCTTGTGAAGAGCCCGGCGGAATTCTTCTATGCTTTCAAAGCCGCCAAACTGGTCGATGCGTTATGGGTCGAGGCGGTTGGTATGGCTAAAACAGGCGCCTT
>DAOVHN010000751.1 GCA_030671915.1 Pseudomonadota bacterium | reverse complement strand
TATGTCGGCGAGGCCGCCTTCGCCCACAAGGGCGGGCTGCATGTCTCGGCCATCGCCAAGGACCCCAGCACCTACGAGCATATCGACCCGGCGCTGGTCGGCAATCGTCGGCATGTTGTGGTGTCGGACCAGGCGGGCCGCGCCAACATACTGGCCCGGCTGGAAGAAATCGGCGTCGAAATCGACCCGAAGGACAAGCGCGTCAACCGGCTGGTCGAGATCGTCAAGGAAAGGGAATATGAAGGCTATTCCTATGACGGGGCCGAGGCCAGCTTCGAGCTGCTGGTGCGCAAGATGCTGGGCGAAGTGCCGGACTATTTCAAGCTGGTGCGCTTCCGGGTAATGGACGACCGGCGCTGGAACGCGCGTGGCGAACTGGTCACCGAATCCGAGGCGACGATCACGCTGGAGGCCGGCGGCCAGCAAATGATGACGGTCGCCGACGGCAATGGCCCGGTCAATGCGTTGGACAGCGCGCTGCGCAAGGCTTTGAAGCCGCTATATCCGGATCTGGAAGATATGCATCTGATCGACTACAAGGTGCGCATCCTGCCGCCCCGCGCCGACAGCACCGGCACCGACGCGGTGACCCGTGTGATGATCGAAAGCTCAAACGGCGCCGGCGAACGCTGGTCCACGGTCGGCGTGTCGGCCAATATCATCGACGCGTCGTACGGCGCGCTGCGCGACGCCATTACCTTCAAGCTCTATCGTCAGGGCGTTGCCGGGAGGGCGGAATCATGAGGGTGCTGGTTCTTTCCGTATTGTTGCTGACCTTTGCCGCGCAGGCCTGGGCCCAGCAGGCGCCCGATTCCGAATCTGTCTTTGCAGCATACGATTCCCTCATGGGCGATGCCGCTCGGCGCGATGTCTATGCCCTGCCGCCCAGCCGCTACTGGCGCGCCACCGCGCCGCAGCGCATCGTGGTCAGCGGCGGTCGCGAACTGAACCCGGCCGCGGCCCTGACGGCCATCGCCGGCGATTTCAACGCCGCCACCGGGCTGGAGATTGCCGTCAGCGCGGTTCCCGAGGCGGGGCTGCCGGAAACACGCGAACTGAACAGCCTTTACATCGTCATCGCAGGCCGGCCGCTCGGCGCGCGCCTGGCGACCGAAATCGGCGTGAATAGCGAGATGCGGAACCGCTTCCATGATGGGCGCTGGCCGGCCCTGGTCCGCTTCCGGCGCAACGACCTGACCGGCCGGGCCGCGCGCAGCGGCATCGTCATCATTGCCGACGACTTGCCGGCCGCCGAGATCGAGACCTTCCTGGGCGTGTCCGTGGTCTGGGCCATGGGCGGGGCCAGCCTGGGCGAGGAACTGGGGATCCTGGAAAAACCGGGCGGCCGTCCGGGGCTCACCGAACTCGGCAAACAGGTCTTCGCCCTGATGTACCATCCGGACCTCTACACCGGCATGAAACTGGACGAGGCGCGCACCCACGCGCAGGGCATCCTCGGCCTGTCAGAGTAGGGCTCGTGGCCGGCACGGACTCAACACAGGAATCGCTGGTTTCCGGCGCCGGGCCGGCGATTATCCTGGTGCGGCCGCAGCTGGGCGAGAATATCGGCGCCTCGGCGCG